>NZ_JBEPBF010000079.1:0-46419 GCF_040298985.1 Streptomyces sp. NPDC001093
GTCTCGGTCGGCTGAGAGCGCACCCCGCCGGGGCTCGGGTGGATGGGAAGGCACCGGCCGTGCTGGGGCGGGTGGGGTGGTCGCGGTCGGTGCTGCTCGGCTCGGTGGGGTGGGCAGCGCTTGCTCGTGCCCGGGTGGGTGGGCAGCGCTTGCTCGTGCCCGGGTGGGTGGGCAGAGGCTGCACGGCTCGGTGCCGTGGTTAGCGCTCGGGGTGGATGGACAGGCGCTGTCCGGCTCGGTGGGGTGGGTGACGCTCGGGCGGCCCTGGGTTGATGGGCGGGCGCTGTCGGCTCGGTGGTGTGGTTAGCGCTCGGGGTGTGCCCGGGGCGGATGAGCAGGCGCTGCCCGGCTCGGCGCCGTGGCAGCGCTCGCTCGTGCCCGGGTCGGCGGGCAGGCGCTGCTCGGGTCGGTGGGCAGGTGCTGTCCGGCTCGGGGGCCTAGGCGGCGGTCGGGTGGGTCCCGGCGAGTGGCCCCTCCGTTACGCCAACCGTGCGCACTTCCCCCGGTTTGTGCTCCCTCTTCCGCCTCTGTGCGTCACCATCGCACCCATGTCGACCAGCGGAGCTCTGCGTGCGCATCTGCTGGCTGTTCGGCTTGCCGGGGTGGTGGGGACCTCTCGGGAGGACAGTCTGCGGAGCTATCGGCTGTTCGCGGCCCGGGATCCTCGGGTGCTGATCGGGATCGATCCCGAAGGGGCCTGGGGGCAACCGGAGTTGCTGGAGCTGATGGCCGAGAAGTGCGGGGTTTCGGCCGATCCTCGGCATACCTCGGGGCCGGACGTGATCGATCCGGCCCGGACGCTGGCGGCGTTGGACGGCTTTGCGGGGCGGATCCGGGAGGTGGCCAGGCGCGGTGCGCCCGTGTTGTTCGGGACCGGGCATCCGCAGCGGCTGCTCGGGTTCTACGCCGGCTTGGCGGACGCCCTCTCGGCGGCGGGGTGTGACGTGCTCACTCCCGCGCAGGGTCACTGTGTCGACATATTGACCCGGTTCGGTCTACGTACGTGTGCAGTGGACTACGCACGAGGAGTCGGGTTGGTGCGGGAAACCGACGGTGGGCGCCCCGGTTGTGAGCCCGGCGTGCACAGTCATTCGCCGCTGCCGGTTCGGGTTGCGCTGGAGGCCGCGGCGGAGGGCGGCGGCCCGTTGCCCGAGCTGGTCGTGGGGGACCACGGGTGGGTCTGCGGTGCTGGTCAGCTGGGGTTCGAGGCCATCGGTCTGGCCGACACCGACGATCCGGCGCTGTTCGTGGGGGAGGCGGAGGGGCGCGTGTCCGTCGTCGTTCCGGTTGATGACGCCGTGCGGTCTGAGTACTACCGGCCGCTCACCCGCTACGTACTCAAACGAGCGTGTCTGTCACAGTAGGCCTGCGATGGGTGCACCTCTTCCCCACTTGCATCACCCGCCCCTACATTGGGGAGTGAGCACGCAACGACGAAGAGTCACCGGAAGGGGAAGCCGGTGGCCGTCGAGTGCGGAAGGTTCAGGTGTGTCATGGCTGCAGCTGACGAGAGGCCTCTGAACGAGGTCGTGTTCCTTACCGTGGCGGAGGTCGCCTCGGTGATGCGAGTGTCGAAGATGACCGTGTACCGCCTGGTGCACAGCGGTCATCTGCCCGCGATCCGGGTCGGGCGGTCGTTCCGTGTCCCGGAGCAAGCGGTACACGAGTACCTCCGTGACAGCTATGTGGGGGTGGAGACGGCCTGACGGCAACTCCAGGGTGACCCCGGGGTGACCCGGGGTTCCCCCCTCGATTACGACCTTGGCGCTCGGTTGGGTAGGCTAGCCCCTCGTAGGTCGTGTGGGCCCATGGCGCCCAAACAACCGAGTGATGAGAAGTGAGCGAGGGTAGTCGTGGGCTCTGTTATCAAGAAGCGGCGCAAGCGGATGGCCAAGAAGAAGCACCGCAAGCTGCTCAAGCGCACGCGCGTTCAGCGTCGCAACAAGAAGTAAGCGGCGCCGCGAGAGCGTGTCAGCGCACATCTGTGGCCTCCCATCTGTACTGATGGGGGGCCGCAGGCGTTTCCGGCGACCTGGCATATTCCGATGAGTGAATTTCCGTCACTTCGTGCATCGGGCAGTCATCACAGCGCAACATCGACCCGCTAGGTTGGCCGTACGCATCTCGTACGAGGGAAGGCGCTGATCTTGGGGAAGGTCGTGCTCGTCACCGGAGTGGCCCGGCAACTGGGCGGCCGGTTCGTACGGCGCATCCAGCGGGACCCGGAGGTCGACCGGGTGATCGCCGTGGACGCGGTGCCGCCGGCGCACCATCTGGGCGGCGCGGACTTCATCCAGGCCGACATCCGGCAGGCGACGATCGCACGGGTGCTCGCCGAGACCGGCGCCGACACGGTCGTCCACATGGACGTGACCGGCACGGCGCTGGGCAGCGGCAACCGGGCCACGGTCAAGGAGACCAACGTCATCGGCACCATGCAGCTGCTCGGCGCCTGCCAGAAGTCGCCGACCGTGAAGCGGCTGGTGGTGAAGTCCAGCACGAACGTGTACGGCTCCGCGCCGCGCGATCCGGCCGTGTTCACCGAGACGACCCCGCCGAAGTCCCTGCCGAGCGGCGGCTTCGCGAAGGACGCCGTCGAGGTCGAGGGGTATGTGCGCGGGTTCGCCCGGCGGCGGCCGGACGTCGCCGTGTGCGTGCTGCGGTTCGCCAACATCCTGGGACCGGCCGCCGACACCCCGCTCGCCTCCTACTTCGCGCTGCCGGTCCTGCCCACCGTGTTCGGCTACGACCCGCGGCTGCAGTTCGTGCACGAGGACGACGTCGTCGAGGTGCTGCGGATCGCCTCGCACGAGCCGCGCCGGGGCACCCTCAACAGCGGCACGTTCAACATCGCCGGGGACGGTGTGCTGCTGCTCTCGCAGTGCTCCCGGCGGCTCGGGCGGCCGACCGTGCCCCTGCTGCTGCCCGCGGTCACCTGGGCGGGTTCGCTGGTGCGTACGCTCGGTATGACGGACTTCTCGCCGGAGCAGATCCGGCTGCTCACGCACGGGCGGGTGGTGGACACGGTCCAGATGCGCGAGACGCTGGGCTTCACGCCCAGGTACACGACGGCGGAGACGTTCGCGGATTTCGCGCGCGGCCAGGGCCCCGGACTGGTGCCGCCGGAGGCCCTCGCGGGGGCCGTCGACCGGATCGCCGCGCTCGCCGCGAGGGGCGGCGGCCGGCCCACGACGCACAGCGCCGACAGCGCCAACTGAGGAGAGCGGCAACGATGGCGGACGCCAAGGTCATTCCGTTCGACGACGACCGGTCCCGCGGGAGCGCCGCACAGCGCCCGGCGCGGCGCCGCGGCACGGGCAGCCGGCGCGGCGCCCTCGCCGAGTCCGGGACCGGGGAGATGGGTGAGGTCCAGCCGCTGCCGGGCCGGGGCCGGGCACGGGAAGATGGGCCTGTGAGCCGTGAGGAGAAGCCGGAGCAGCCTCCGGAGCGGTCGTCGGGTACCGACGGGCCGGGCGCCGGCCTGGAGCGGCGTGTGGCGGCCGGGCTGGCCTTTCTGCGGCGCCGGCTGACCGGTGACTACGACGTCGACGACTTCGGTTACGACGAGGAGCTGACCGACCAGGTCTTGATGTCGCTGCTGCGGCCGGTGTACGAGAAGTACTTCCGGGTCGAGGTGAAGGGCATCGAGAACATCCCGGCGAAGGGCGGTGCGCTGATCGTCGCCAACCACTCCGGGACGCTGCCGCTGGACGGGCTGATGATGCAGGTCGCCGTGCACGACCACCACCCGGCCGACCGTCATCTGCGGCTGCTGGCGGCCGACTTGGTCTTCGTGCTGCCGGTGGTCAACGAGCTGGCCCGCAAGCTGGGGCACACCCTGGCCTGCGCGGAGGACGCCGAGCGGCTGCTGGCCCAGGGTGAGCTGGTCGGGGTGATGCCGGAGGGCTTCAAGGGCATCGGGAAACCTTTCAGCGAGCGGTACAAGCTGCAGCGGTTCGGGCGGGGCGGCTTCGTGTCGACCGCGCTGCGGCAGGGGGCGCCGATCATTCCGTGCTCGATCGTGGGGGCGGAGGAGATCTACCCGATGATCGGCAACGCGAAGACGCTGGCGCGGGTGCTGGGCTTTCCGTACTTCCCGATGACGCCGACGTTTCCGTGGCTGGGGCCGCTCGGTGCGATTCCATTGCCGACGAAGTGGACGATCCAGTTCGGGGAGCCGATCCCGACGGACGGGTATCCGGCGGAGGCGGCCGAGGATCCGATGCTGATGTTCAACCTGACCGACCAGGTGCGGGAGCAGATCCAGCACACGCTGTACAAGCTGCTGGTGCAGCGCCGCTCGGTGTTCTTCTGATCGGTGTTCTGCTGATCCGTTCGGTACTGCTGATCCGTTCGGTGTTCTGCTGATCCGTTCTTCTGGGGAATCCGGGAAAGCCGAGTGGGGGCGCCCCGCTCGGGAAGGGCGCCCCCACTGTCGTGGGCCACTGCCGTGGCCGTACCGCCGCTAGTGCGTGTCCTCGCCTTCGATGCCCAGGCCCGGGAGGAGGCCGGGGAGCAGCGGGGGGAGGGTGACGGCGGGGGTCGTTGTCGGGGGCTTGCTGGTGGACGGGGTGCTGCTGCCGGTGCCGGTCTTCGGTGGCTCCAGCAGGCCGCCCGTGGAGCCGCCGAGCAGGCCCTCGCCGCTGCTGCCGGTGGCCGGGCCGCTCGGGTCGCCGGAGCGGGCGTGCCTGCCGGAGGACGGGGTGCTGCCGGAGGAGCTGGGTGCGGTCGACCGGTGGCCGCCGGAGGAACCGGTGGATGCCGAGCCGGAGCCCTGCCGCTTGCCGCCACCGCCCTGGGCGGGGGACTGCGGGAGCAGGGACTGCAGCGGGGCGACCTCTTGGTCTATGGCGTCGAACACCGACGACACCTGCTCTTTGACGTCCCCGAGCTGTACGGGCAGCCTGTCGCTGAGCGCGGTCCACGCCTCTCGGTGGGAGCGGGAGAAGGTGGACAGGGCCTGGATGGGGCCCAGGTGCTCGGGGTTGGCCTCGTAGGCCTCGTGGAGCAGGCGGTGGCCCTCGGTGACGTCCTGCCGCATGCCGGAGAGCGTGCGGCGGATCTCGCTGATGGACTCGTGGTCGAGGTGACCGCCGCGGCCGCGCTCCATCAGCCGGCGGGCCTCGCTGAGCCGGGTGGAGGCCTGGTCGAGGTAGGTCTGGCCGCGCTGGTCGTCGCCGGTGGTCAGGTAGTTGAGCTTGAAGTCCTCGATGCCGCGTTTGAGGCCGTAGAGCGAGTCACCGGGCAGGGCGTTCGAGCTGGCGGCGGCGACCCCGCCGAAGGCTCCCGCGGCCACGCCCACGCTGAGCCCGCCCGCCGCGAGCCCCTTGGTCAGCCGGGAACGCGGGGGAGCTTGCCCAGCGGGCTCGCCCGGTGCGCGCCCCGGGAGCGGGACGCGCGCTGTTCCGGTACCGACGCGTCCGCCGCCCCCGTGCCCTCCTGGAGCATGGCCTCCATCGCGGCCACCAACTGGGCGCGCTGCACGACCTTGACCTCGGGGTCGAGCTGCGGCTTGGGCAGCGCGCCGAGGCCCGCTGCCAGGGCCAGCAGCTCGCCCCGCTCGGTCTGTTCCTCGGCGGTCGGCGGGGATCCCGCCGTGCCTACGGACTGCTCGGCCGCCGCGTCCCGGTCGGACTGTTCTTCCAGGGCCTGGGCGAAGGCGTTCGCCCGCCGGTGCGCCGATACGTTCGCGATCACTGGCGGCACCTCCTCTCGTCATGACGGTCGACTCCCCAGGGGGTCCTGAGGGTTGCACGCCCGCGACCACTTCACACGATCGAGCGATCAGGGTCGGCCAGGACGTGACCACAGGGAGCCTGTATCCCGCACAACGACTGGCGCGGCACTTGGGTTACGGACGGCGGATGCCCGGATCGGAAAGGCAACGGACGTTCACGGAACGTGAGTTGGGCGTTGCCGAGAGTCGCCGGTCTCAGCGCGCGTCGTCCGGCAGGAGACGGGCGAGCGTGCGGACGGCGCGGTACTGGAGGGTCTTGATGGCGCCCTCGTTCTTGCCCATGACGCGGGCCGTCTCGGCGACCGAGAGGCCCTGGAGGAAGCGGAGTGTCACGCACTCCTGCTGCTGCGGGTTGAGCCGCCGTACGGCGTCCAGCAGCGCGGCGTTCGACAGGGACTCCAGGACGGAGTCCTCCGGGGAGCGCTCGACCTCGTTGGCGTCGAGCATCTCGCCGGTGGTGACCTCCAGGCGGAAGCGGCTGGACTTGAAGTGGTCGGCGACGAGGTTGCGGGCGATCGTGACCAGCCAGGCTCCGAAGTCGCGGCCCTGCCAGGTGAAGGTGCCGATCCTGCGCAAAGCCCGCAGAAAGGTCTCGCTCGTGAGGTCCTCGGCGGTCGCGCGGCCGCCGACGCGGTAGTAGATGTACCGGTACACCGTGTCGCTGTACTGGTCGTACAGCCGGCCGAAGGCCTCGGCCTCGCCCGCCTGGGCGCGCTCGACCAGGTCCATCATCCGGGCGCTGTCGCTGTCCGCGGCCGGGCGGCGGGCGGTGGCGGCGCCCCCGGCGGAGCGCCCCCGTCTGCCGACCGCGGCGCTGCCGTCGGCCAGTGCGTAGCACGGGCCGACGGGCGCGGCGCCGGCGAGGGCGGGGACGGCGTACGCGGTGGGGACGAGGCCGCGCAGCGTCTCTTTGACCGTCGCGACCATTGCGCGCAGCGTAGCCAGGCCCGAGGCGTCAACCCCGACGTGTGGGTACACGGGACTCCCAGAGGCAGAGCTTCCATCACGTGCAGTGCGGAACCATTCACCCGTCGTAGCGACGGAGAGGTACCGGTTTGCGTCTGAGGAGAATAACGCTTCGTGCAGGCACTGCTACACCGAGTTGCTCAAATCATCGATTGCGTCGCTTCTGTTACCGGTTGACGTCCTATCAAGTGCCGTAGCCTGATCACTTGTTGACCGAAATCTGGCCGGTTTCGGTGAGGTACAGGGCGTGTTGAAATGGCCGCGGCATAATCCAGACGCGCGCGACAGCACCCCGAAGGGGCGCGGGGCCGTGTCGGCACACGGCTCCGGCGCGCGGGCGCGACCAGCGCCGGGCTACCGCCGGCGTCGGCTCAGGGCGATCGCCGCCGCGGTGCCGCCGGCCACCGCTCCGACGCCGGCCGCCGCCGGAATGCCGACCTTCGCCGCCTTCCGGCCCGTGCGGTAGTCCCGCAGGCGCCAGTCCTTCTCGCGGGCGTGCCTGCGCAGCTTGGCGTCGGGGTTGATGGCGTAGGGGTGGCCGACGAGGGACAGCATCGGGATGTCGTTGTGGCTGTCGCTGTAGGCGGCGCAGCGCGAGAGGTCCAGGCCCTCCGCCGCGGCCAGCGCGCGTACCGCTTCCGCCTTCGCCGGGCCGTGCAGCGGCTCGCCGACCAGCTTGCCGGTGTAGATGCCGTCCACCGACTCCGCCACGGTGCCGAGCGCGCCGGTGAGGCCCAGGCGGCGGGCGATCACCTGGGCGATCTCCACCGGGGCCGCCGTGACCAGCCACACCTTCTGCCCGGCGTCCAGGTGGGCCTGGGCCAGGGCGCGGGTGCCGGGCCAGATGCGGTCGGCCATGTACTCGTCGTAGATCTCCTCGCCGATCGACTCGAGCTCGGCGACCCGGTGGCCCTTGACGATCGACAGCGCCGAGTCGCGCGCGTCCTGCATGTGCTCGGGGTCCTCGACGCCGGCCAGCCGGAACCAGGCCTGCTGCCAGGCGAACTTGGCGAGGTCGCGCGTCTCGAAGAACTTCCGCTTGTACAGGCCCCGGCCGAAGTGGAACAGCGCGGCGCCCTGCATGACGGTGTTGTCGAGGTCGAAGAAGGCAGCCGCCTTGTCGTCGCCGATGACGGGGAACTCCGGTTCCTTGCGGGTGACCTGCGGAGTTTCCTGCGCCTCCTGCGAGGACTTGCGGGCAGCCTCCGCCGAGGCCTCGCCTGCCAACACGCTGCGCGCCGTGGCGGAGCGCCTACGGGGAGTGAGCCATCCGAGAGCGGCCATGTCGTGAGCATAGCCAGTTTGTTCGGTGCTTCCGTCGGAGGAGAGGTTGGATGCGTGTGAACTCTCCGCGACCGGGCCGTTAAAGCCCTGATCCGAAGCGTGCACGGCACGCGCGAGAATGGCCGTATGAGTCCACTTTTCCGTCGCAAGGCCGATCCGGCCGACCCCGCCGCCCCCCGTGACCGGCTGGTCACGCTGATCCGCAAGCCCGGCTGTCACCTGTGCGACGACGCACAGGTCGTGGTCGAGAAGGTCTGCGGGGAACTGGGCGTGTCCTGGGAGCACAAGGACATCACCGAGGACAGGGCCTTGCACGATCAGTACTGGGAGCAGATCCCGGTCGTACTGATCGACGGTGAACAGCACACCTTCTGGCGCGTGAACGAGGAGCGGCTGCGCCGGGCACTGACCGACTAGTCCAAACAGGTCGGAAAGTCGCTTAGGATCGACGGCGGACTGATCTCGGGGGCGGGATTCGTGAGGAGAGTGTGCGGTTTTGCCCCCAGTAACGAAGGAACGTCGGTGCGTGTGCGCCGGTTCCCGCCGAGGGCGCGAAAGGCGCGTGACCCCGGTCACTTCTGCCGGGCAAATCGGACACCATCTTTGTGCACGCGTTCACAAAGACATAGCCTGCTGTCGACGGGGCGGTCTGCGGACGTATGACCGCCCGCAGCCCCGCTCTACCCGCAGGAGCACCGTGGCAACTGGCCGAACACACCGACCGGCGACCCGCAGCCGAGGGATTCCCGAGGCCACCGTCGCCAGGCTTCCGCTGTACCTCCGAGCCCTGACCGCACTGTCGGAGCGCTCGGTACCCACGGTCTCCTCCGAGGAGCTGGCGGCCGCGGCGGGGGTCAACTCCGCCAAGCTGCGCAAGGACTTCTCGTACCTGGGCTCCTACGGAACGCGCGGTGTCGGCTACGACGTGGAGTATCTCGTCTACCAGATCTCCCGTGAACTCGGCCTGACCCAGGACTGGCCGGTTGTCATCGTCGGTATCGGTAACCTCGGCGCCGCCCTCGCCAATTACGGCGGGTTCGCCTCCCGTGGCTTCCGGGTGGCCGCGCTGATCGACGCCGACCCCGCGATGGCCGGGAAGCCCGTCGCCGGCATCCCGGTGCAGCACACCGACGACCTCGAGAAGATCATCAAGGACAACGGGGTGTCCATCGGCGTCATCGCCACCCCCGCCGGTGCCGCCCAGCAGGTCTGCGACCGGCTCGTGGCCGCCGGGGTCACCTCCATCCTGAACTTCGCGCCGACCGTGCTGTCCGTCCCGGACGGCGTCGACGTGCGCAAGGTCGACCTCTCGATCGAACTCCAGATCCTCGCCTTCCACGAGCAGCGCAAGGCCGGTGAGGAGCCCCCCATGGAGACCGCGGTGGGCGACAGCGCGCTGCCCGCTGCCGCACCCCGTGGCGCGGCCGCCGACGATTCCGCCGACCAGGGGCCCGACGGGGACGTACCCGCCGTGATGCCGGCATGAGTCTCCTCGTCGTCGGGCTGAGCCATCGCAGCGCGCCGGTCAGCGTGCTGGAGCGGGCCGCGCTGAGCGCGGACGCCCAGATAAAGCTGCTGCAGGACACGGTCGCCGCCGAGCCGGCCACCGAGGCCGCGGTGCTCGCCACCTGCAACCGCATCGAGCTGTACGCCGACGTGGACAAGTTCCACGCCGGTGTGGCCGAGCTGTCCACGCTGCTCGCCCAGCACAGCGGCGTCGGCCTGGAGGAGCTCACCCCCTACCTCTACGTGCACTACGAGGACCGGGCCGTCCACCACCTGTTCTCGGTGGCCTGCGGCCTGGACTCGATGGTCGTCGGCGAGGGGCAGATCCTCGGCCAGATCAAGGACTCCCTGGCCACGGCGCAGGAGCTGCACACCGCCGGCAAGCTGCTGAACGACCTGTTCCAGCAGGCCCTCAGGGTCGGCAAGCGCGCCCACTCCGAGACCGGCATCGACCGCGCCGGCCAGTCCCTGGTCACCTTCGGCCTGGAGCAGCTGGCCGTCGGCGGAGCCGTCGAGGACTGGGCCCGGGGCAGGAAGGCGCTGGTCATCGGCGCCGGCTCGATGTCCTCGCTGGCCGCCGCCACGCTCGCGCGGGCCGGGGTCGCCGAGGTCGTCGTCGCCAACCGCACCCTCGAGCGCGCCGAGCGCCTCGCGCAGATCCTCACCGAGGCCGACGACAACGCGGTGACCGCCCGCGCGGTACGGATGGACGCCGTGCCGGACGAGCTGACACGTGCCGACGTCGTCGTCTCCTGCACCGGGGCCACCGGCCTGGTGCTCACGGCGCAGGCCGTCGCGCAGGCGGTCGAGGGCCGCACCGGCCGGCCGGCCGTCGCCGACACCGCTGTCACGGCCGCAAAGGCGGCCCCGCTGCCGTCCACCTCCGTCGGCGCCGACGAGAACTGCCCGCTGGACCTGGCCGCCGTGCAGTCCGGCTTCTCCCTCATGGGCGAGGCCGCCGTGGCGGGCATGGACGCGGCCACCCTGGAGCAGCACGCGGCCTGGGTCGCAGGAGGAACGATCGACCGCACGGGACGCCGTAGCCCCGAGGCGGACACCGAGCTGATCACCGCGCTCGCCGCGACCGCCGCGAGCGTGGGCCGGATCCCCGAGCGGCGCCGGCCGGAGCCGCCGGCCGAGCGCCCGGCGCCCTTCTTCTTCCTGCTCGACCTGGCCATGCCCCGGGACATCGACGCGGCCGTGCACCGGCTGGCCGGGGTGCGGCTGGTGGACATCGAGTCGCTGGCGGAAGCCTCCGCCGACGCGCCGATGGCGGCCGATGTGGACCAGGTACGGCGTATCGTCTCCGACGAGGTCGCGGCCTTCGGGGCGGCCCAGCGGGCGGCGCACATCACGCCGACCGTGGTCGCGCTGCGCACCATGGCCGCCGACGTCGTCGCCAGCGAGATCGCGCGGCTCGACGGCCGCCTGCCCGACCTGGACGAACGCCAGCGCGGAGAGATCCGGCAGGCCGTGCACCGGGTCGTCGACAAGCTGCTGCACGCGCCGACCGTACGGGTCAAGCAGCTCGCGGCCGAGCCCGGCGGCGCCGGGTACGCGGACGCGCTGCGCACCCTGTTCGACCTCGACCCCGAGACGGTCGCCTCCGTCTCCCGGGCCGGGGACAGCACAGAAAAGAAGGACCGACCGGCATGACAGAAAAGGCACTGAGGCTGGGGACCAGGCGGAGCAAGCTCGCCATGGCCCAGTCCGGGCAGGTGGCGGAGGCCGTCCGCCGGGTGACGGGGCGGCCCGTCGAGCTGGTCGAGATCACCACGTACGGCGACGTCTCCCGCGAGGCACTCGCGCAGATCGGCGGCACCGGCGTGTTCGTCACGGCGCTGCGCGACGCGCTGCTGAAGGGCGAGGTCGACTTCGCGGTTCATTCGCTCAAGGACCTGCCGACCGCGCAGCCCGAGGACCTGGTCCTGGCCGCCGTACCGGTGCGCGAGGACCCGCGGGACGTGATCGTCGCCCGGGACGCGCTGAAGTTCACGGACCTGCCGCGCGGGGCGCGCATCGGCACCGGCGCGCCGCGCCGCATGGCACAGCTGAACGCGTACGCCCGCGCCCACGGCCTGGACATACAGACGGTCCCGATACGCGGCAACGTGGACACCCGGATCCGGTACGTCCACGACGGCGAACTCGACGCCGTCGTCCTGGCCGCCGCCGGACTGAACCGGATAGGCCGGATCGACGAGGTGACCGACTTCCTGTCGGTCGACACGGTTCTGCCCGCCCCCGGCCAGGGGGCCCTGGCGATCGAGTGTGCCGCGGACAACGCGGACCTCGTCGCGGCGCTCGGCGAACTCGACGACCCGTTCACACGGGCCGCCGTGACCGCCGAACGGTCACTGCTCGCCGCCCTGGAAGCCGGTTGCAGCGCCCCTGTGGGCGCGCTGGCCGACTTGCTGGCCGACGGGCAGTTTGTCAAGGAAATGCGCCTGCGCGGCGTCGTCGGCACGACCGACGGCACCCGCATGGTGCAGCTGTCCACCACCGGTCCCGTGCCCCAGACGCACGACCAGGCGTTGGCACTCGGTCGCGAACTCGCCACCGAGATGCTCGCCCAGGGCGCGGCCGGTCTGATGGGGGAGCGAGCACATTGAGCCCCACCGCCCTTCCTGCCGCCGGTCCTGAACACGGGCACGTCACCTTCCTCGGTGCCGGACCCGGAGATCCGGGACTGCTGACTCTGCGCGCCGTGGAGGCGCTGTCGAACGCGGACGTCCTGATCGCCGAGCACGAGGTGCTCGACGTGATCCGGACGCACGCCCGACAGGGCGTCTCCGTCGTGCAGACGGACGCAGACCCTTCTTCGGTCTCGCCGCCGGGCACGGGCACGCCCCAGCTGACGGTCGTTGACGGCACGTCAACAGCCGCCGCTGCCCCGGCTGCTGCCCGGGATGCCGCTCATCTTGTCATGGAGGCTGCGCGGGGCGGCAGGCGGGTCGTCCGTGCGGTGTCCGGGGACCCGGGACTTGATACGTACGCGGCCGAGGAAATACTCGCCTGCGCCTCCGCCGGGGTGCCCTTCGAGGTGGTCCCGGGTGTCGCGGCGGCGGTCGGCGTGCCCGCGTACGCCGGTGTGCCGCTGCGGGACGCCGAGGGCGCGGACGTCCGCTTCGTGGACGCCCGTACGGCCTCCGACCGCTGCTGGACCGAGGTGGGCGCCTCCGACGGCACGGTGGTCGTCTCGACGACCCTGGACGCGGTCGCGGCAGCGGCGGGCGAGCTGGTCTCGGCGGGCCGCAAGCCCGACACCCCCCTGTCGGTCACGATCGACGGTACGACGACCCGCCAGCGCACCTGGACGGCGACCCTCGGCACGATCGCGCAGACCCTGAAGCAGGCGAAGGTGCTGCCGTCCCCGGACGGCGGCCGGCCGGTGATAGCCGTGGTCGGCGAGCGTTCCTCCGCCGCCCGGCGCGACCAGCTTTCGTGGTTCGAGTCCAAGCCGCTGTTCGGCTGGAAGGTGCTCGTGCCGCGGACGAAGGAGCAGGCGGCGTCGCTCTCCGACCAGCTGCGGTCCTACGGCGCGGTGCCGCACGAGGTCCCGACGATCGCGGTGGAGCCGCCGCGCACGCCCCAGCAGATGGAGCGGGCGGTCAAGGGCCTGGTCACGGGCCGCTACGAGTGGATCGCCTTCACGTCGGTCAACGCGGTGAAGGCGGTACGGGAGAAGTTCGAGGAGTACGGCCTCGACGCGCGTGCCTTCGCGGGCATCAAGGTGGCCGCGGTGGGCGAGCAGACGGCCAAGGCACTGGTCGCCTTCGGCGTGAAGCCGGACCTGGTGCCGAGCGGCGAGCAGTCGGCGGCGGGTCTGCTGGAGGACTGGCCGCCGTACGACCCCGTTTTCGATCCCATTGACCGGGTGTTCCTTCCGCGGGCGGACATCGCCACGGAGACCCTGGTGGCCGGTCTGATCGAGCTGGGCTGGGAGGTGGACGACGTGACCGCCTACCGGACGGTCCGCGCCTCGCCTCCGCCGGCCGAGACCCGCGAGGCCATCAAGGGCGGCGGCTTCGACGCGGTCCTCTTCACGTCGTCGTCCACGGTCCGCAACCTGGTCGGCATCGCGGGCAAGCCACACAACGTGACGGTGATCGCGTGCATCGGCCCGGCCACGGCGAAGACGGCCGAGGAACACGGCCTGCGGGTGGACGTCATGGCGCCCGAGCCGTCGGTCCACAAGCTGGCGGAGGCGCTGGCGGACTTCGGTCTGAAGCGGCGCGCTGTCGCGCTGGAGAACGGGGATCCGGTGACGCGGCCCAGCGAGCGGCGGCCGGGGGCGCGGAGGCGGCGCTCGACGACCTGAGGTGTGGCGGGTGCCCTGTCCAGGGCACCCGCACGCTCAGTGCTCAGCGGCGTACGGCAGGAAGGTCGCCCACGCGGTGGGGGCGAGGGTGAGGCGGGGGCCGGTGGGGTTCTTGGAGTCGCGGACGAGGATGCGGTCCCGGTCGGGGGCGGCCACCTCGATGCAGTCGGGGCCCTCGTCCGTGCTGTAGCTGCTCTTTATCCACTCCAGCTTCATGTCTCTCCAAGCACTTTCTCGATGAGGGCCATCGACTCCCGTGGGTCGAGAGCCTGTGCCCGGATGATCCCATAACGCATATCGAGGAGCTGCACCTCTTTCGGGTCGACGATCATCCGGCTGATGTGCTGCACCTCCACGTGCCCGACCGTGGTGCCGTCCTTGAGCCTGAGCAACCTGAACGACCCGGCAAGGCCTGAGTTCTGCTCGCGCCCGAGCGGCAGTACCTGAAGGTCGACGTTGCGGAACTCGGCGACATGCAGCAGGCGTTCCAACTGTGCTCGCATGACCATCCTGCCGCCGATGGGCCGACGGAGCGTCGACTCGCACTGGACAAAGCTGAAGACGGGCCGGGCCATGGTCTCGTTGACGATCTCCTGACGTGCGACTCGGGCTGCCAATCGTTGGCCCAATTCCTCTGCGGTGAAGGGGGGCCGACGAGCGCTGAAGACCGCCTGGGCGTACTCACTGGTCTGCAACAGCCCATGGACGACGGAGTTGTTGTAGGCACACAGCTCGACCGCCTCCGCCTCCAGTTTCTTCAGATCCCGCACCTTCTTCGGATACCGGACCTCGGCCAGGTCCTTCTTCATCGCGGCGACCCTGCCGCCCGCGCCCAGCACCTCGTCCGCCGCGTCCAGGTACTCCGGCCGGGGAATCCGCCGCCCCCGCTCCACCGAGGAGACCAGCTCCTCGCCGTACCCGATGGCCGTCCCGAACTCCGCCTGGGTGAGGCCGGCCGCCTCCCGCCACAACTTCAGCTGCCGTGAGACCGTCCGCATCACGGCCCCGGCCTCGTCGTCCTCCAGCCCCGCGTCCCAGTCGCTCACGTAGGCCGTCCTCCCGTCACCAGTCACCCCGTACGGCCCGGACGGAACCGGACACCGCACGGACAGCCCCCGTCCGCACGGGCTGCCCCTCTTCACAGGCTAAGCACGCGCGGACACGCTGAGTGACGTGAACGAGCAAATCTCCACCCTCCACACCTCGGCGCGCCAGTTCTGCCTCCCTCTCTCCGCGACCCGGCGCGGCGCCCGCCTCGGCCGGCTGCTGGCAACCGAGCAACTGCGCTCCTGGGGGCTGCCGTTGGACCCCGCCCGGCTGATCGTCGCCGAGCTGACGGCGAACGCCGCGCTGCACGGCCGGGTTACCGGCCGGAGCTTCCGTCTCGCTCTCGCGGTGACGGCCGAGGGTGTTCTGCGCATCGAGGTCACCGACACACGTGGTGACGCACTGCCCGTTCCACAGACCGCCGCCACCGGACCGGCCGAGTGCGGCTACGGCCTGCTACTGGTCGAGGAGTTGGCGGACCGCTGGGGCGTGCGGCAGGGACCGGTGCCGTGCAAGACGGTGTGGGCGGAGATCGATACGGCGGCACCGTCGGCGCACCTCGCACCGGAGCCGGGAAACGCGTGATGCGGTGGTGCCGCGGCCGGGGCTGCGGGCGGTAAAAGACCAAAGAACCCGGGGAAAAAACCAACCAACCAAACCAAACCCCGCGTAGGTCACTCGCGCGGGTGAAACGGGTCGGTCTGGCTGGCGCGGCGGCGGTTCGGGCGTGCAGTCTCGCCCCGAGGCAATTGCCTCTGTCACAACTCCACATGCCCACACATGCATCGGCCCCCGCCGGGACGGCAATCCCAGTGCGAGGGCCTGACCAACGAGGAAGACGAGAGCCCTTCCCCATGGCTGAGAAGAAGCGTAACGCTGCCCTGCGCCCGATTCAGGGTGTTCGGCGATCCACCACCCACTCCGGTGTCACCCACGTACGCACGTACCAGTCCGGCCAGTACGTGGTCGTCGGCAACCACCTCGCCCAGCACCGCGAACTGTCGCTGACCGCCATCGGACTCGCGACCCACATCCTGTCGGTGCCCGAGGGCACCCCGGTCGACATCCGCAGCCTTGCCGACCGCTTCCCCGAGGGACGGGACCGGATCGCGTCCGCGCTGCGCGAGCTGGAGGCGCACGGCTATCTGGCGCGGGTCCGCGAGCACACGGAGTCGGGCCGCCTGGTCACACGGACGTACGTCCACCACGCCCCCGTCCCGGATCGCGGCGCCGCCGTCGCGCCCTTGCGCGTGGCCGGGCGTCCGGCTCCGACGACTGGTACCCGTGACCGTCGGCCCGAGGCAGGCGCGGAGGTAACGGAAACGCCCAAGGAGGACGACCAAGCGCCCCACCGGGACGCGCCCGAACCCGAAGCCGGGCGGAAGGAGCGCGGCCCCCGCGACCGGCATCACGACAGGGCCGTTGCCCTCCTCGCGGGGCTGCGCCGCACCGACGAACGCCTCACCCTCTCCCAGCGGCAGGTGGACCGACTCGCTCCCGCCGTCGCCGCCTGGTTCGAGGTCGGGGCCACGGACATCGCCGTTCACAGCGCTCTGTGTGCCGGTCTCCCTGAGGACATGCCGCACCCGGCCGGTGTGCTCGCCTACCGTCTCCGCGCGATGCTGCCGGTACCGCTCCCCGCCCGCCGCACGCCCCCACCGACCACCGGGGTGGCCACCGGACCCGCCCGTCGATCCGATCCTCTTCAGAACTGCGACGGCTGCGACCGCGCCTTCCGCTCCCCACACCCCGGCCGCTGCCGTGAGTGTCGCGCGGGCCGGACGGTGCCTGGCGAGGGCCTGTGCGTCGCATGAGCCTGCTGTACGGGCCCGTGGACCTGGCGCAAGCCGCCTGCGTCAGGGGGAGCGGTTCCTATACTTGCGGCATGGATCAGGAGCTGGAGCGAGCCGCCCTCGTCGCGCTGCTGCGGCGCGGTGATCGCCCCTGGTCCGAGGTCACCGACCAGGTGGAGACGGTCGGAAGCGCCCGGGATGTTCTCGAAAGCTCACTCGATCTCTCGGGGCAGGGAACGCTCTTTGACACCGGGCCCTCAGTTGATCTGGAGAAGGTCGCGGCGGAGATCGCCGACTGGGAGCGCGAGGGCATGCGGCTGGTCACGATCCTCGATCCTGACTATCCGCTCTACCTGAGGCTGGTCCATCAGCGTCCCCCTCTGCTCTTCCTCCGGGGAACGACGGCCGACGACGACCTGCGTGTCGCTGTCGTCGGTACCCGCTCGCCCACTCCGGAGGGCGTCGCCCATGCCCGTGCGATCGCGGGTGGTCTCGCCGAGCGCGGTGTCACCGTCGTCAGCGGTCTGGCGGCAGGCATCGACACCGCTGCGCACGGCAGTGCCCTGGCCGCCGGTGGCCGAACCGTCGCCGTGATCGGCACCGGTCTGCGCCATGTCTACCCGGCTCAGAACGCAGGGCTCCAGCAGGAGATTGCCGGGAAGGGGCTGTTGATCTCACAGTTCTGGCCAGACGCTCCTCCCTCGAAGACGTCCTTCCCCATGCGCAACGCGGTGATGAGCGGTTACAGCCTGGCCACCGTCGTGATCGAGGCCGCCTACCGCAGCGGCGCCCGGATGCAGGCCCGACTCGCGTTGGAGCACGGCCGCCGGGTGTTCCTCATGCGCTCTCTGATGACTCACGAATGGGCGAGGGAGTACGCCACCAGGCCCAACACGACTGTCATCGACGGTCCGGAGGACGTCTTTTGCCGCCTCGGCTCCCTCGTCCCCACCACGGGCGAGCTGACCTGGATCTGACCGGCGGACCAGCGTGGCAACCGTCGTCGGACTGTCCGCCCGCTACGCCAACTTCCTGGTCCATCCGCTGCTGCCCGGCCCGGGCGTGTGTCGGGTCTGCCGAGGTCCCGCCAAGGTCGGTTATCGAACCTGTCTGCGGTGCAACGAGGCCGCCAAGCTTCTCGGAGCGGGAATGGCCGACGCCGTCGTTCCTGTCAGCCTGGCCCTCAAGGGCGAGCAGTATGCCAATGAGCTCTGGCGCTACAAGAACGCGGTGGGCCCTCAGCAGCAGTACTTCCGCATGGGGCTAGCTGCCGTTCTGTGGCGTTTCCTGGCCATGCACGAGGAGTGCATCAGGACTCACTGCGCAGTGCCCTCGTTCGACATCGTGACCACGGTGCCCAGCACCAGCGGGCGTACGGAACATCCTCTGCGTGCGATG
The DNA here is from genome assembly GCF_040298985.1 of Streptomyces sp. NPDC001093. NCBI lineage: Bacteria > Bacillati > Actinomycetota > Actinomycetes > Kitasatosporales > Streptomycetaceae > Streptomyces > Streptomyces sp. NPDC001093. Next base: position 18,053 of record NZ_JBEPBF010000079.1, read on the forward strand.
GTCGCCGAAATGGCCGGTGCCACCCGGGACCGCCATCGCGACCTGCTCGCACCGACACCGGAGGCGGCCGACCTGGGCCGGGCGGCCTCTGCCAGGCGCTATGCGTCAGCGGCACTCCTGGGCGAGAACGTCCTGCTCATCGACGACACCTGGGCCACGGGCAACCATGCGCAGTCCGCGGCCGCCGCGCTGAAAGCGGCCGGGGCCGACAGCGTGGCCACCGTGGTTCTCGGCCGCCATCTCAACATCGACTACGGCAACACGGCCGAGCATGTCGCGCAGGCGCGATTACGCCGCTTCTCGTGGGACACCTGCCCGCTGCGTCCCTGGGGCCACTCCTGATCAGAGGTCACGTGAGGCCGGGCGGGCGCTGGCGGTGCCCGCCCGGCCGGCCAGGGCTACGCCCCCGTACCGCCCGCGTAGTCGTTGTTGAACGTCGTCTCGATCGTCTGGGCCACCGGCTCGGCCACGCCCGTGCCGGTCAGGATGATGCCCAGCTCCCGGTTGTTGCTCAGGGAGTTGCTGCTGATGTTCATGGAGCCGGCCTCGACCTCCTGGGTGGTCAGGCCGTAGTCGGCGACCATGGCCTTGGCGTGGATGAAGAAGCCGTTGGGGTCGGAGTAGCCGACGACCGTGCCGCCGGCCGCCTTGACGGCGGAGACCTCGCTGGAGTAGCTGGAAGGATTCTCCAGGACCACGCGGACCTTCACGCCCGCCTTGGCGCGGGCCACGATCGCGTTGACCACCGTGCTGTCGCTGAACTCCAGTTCCTCCACGTCCAGGCTCTTGGTCGCGGAGTTGACGAAGGACACCAGGCGGTTGCGGGAGTCGGTGGGGGACCACAGCAGGTGGTCGCCGTCGGTGGGGGTGATCGAGGTCGCCGTGTAGTCGGCGTTGAAGACCTTCTCGATGGAGGCGACGTCGCGCGTGTCGTCGGTGAAGACGCCGTAGTCGCGGCTGGTCGTGTAGTACTGCGCCGTCAGGTTGCCGGTCATCACCAGGGACTTGACGCCGTCCACGGTGATCGTCTTCTGGTGGGTGTAGACGAACGCCGAGGACGACCAGACCACGCCCACGCCCGCATTGGTCAGGGACGTGTACGCCGAGTTGTTGGCGGTCTTGTGCTGGCGGTCGAGGATGACGCGGACCGTGACGCCCTTGTTCTTCAGGGCTATGAGGTCGTTGACGGCCGTGGTGTCCTCCAGCTCGTACATGGTCATGTCGAGCGTGCTGGTGGCCGAGTCGATGAAGTCGTAGATCGTGGGCTGGCTGCCGGTCTGGGAGAAGGCGAACGCCGAGTAGCTCGCGGCGTTCGCGGGGACGGCCGTGGCGACGACGGCGGTACCGGCGGTCAGGGCGATGGCCGCGCGGGTGAGGACCTTCCGCAGCATGCGTGACTCCTAGGCTCACGGGCGAGGAGGGGTGGCGCGGGCATGACACCACGCGCGTAGAACGCTGGGGAGGGGGTGCGGAGTGAACTCGGCGTTACCACCGGGGACAAGGGGGAGGGCAATCCGGACACCGCGCAGATGGGCAGCGGTTCGAGGAAAGGTCGAGCTACCGCAAAATCTTCGTCCGGGGCAGGCCGGCCGCGCCGGGCGGGGTCAGCCGACAGGACGTCGGCAAATGTGGGGGACGGGCGGGCGTAGCGTAGAGGGATGACGAAGTACGGATCGTTTCCCGGTACCCGTCCCCGGCGGCTGCGGACCTCGCCCGTCATGCGGCGCATGGTCGCCGAGACGCGACTGCACCCCGCCGACTTCATCCTCCCCGCCTTCGTCCGCGAGGGCGTGAGCGAGCCCGTGCCGATCGCCGCGATGCCCGGTGTCGTCCAGCACACCCGCGACAGCCTGAAGAAGGCCGCGCTGGAGGCCGTGCAGGCCGGGGTCTCCGGGATCATGCTGTTCGGCGTGCCGGAGGAGAGCAAGAAGGACGCCGTCGGGACTCCGGGCACCGATCCGGACGGGATCCTCCAGGTCGCCATCCGGGACGTGCGCGCCGAGGTCGGCGACGACCTGCTCGTCATGTCCGACCTGTGCCTGGACGAGACCACCGACCACGGGCACTGCGGGGTCCTGGACGCCGAGGGCCGCGTCGACAACGACGCGACCCTGGAGCGGTACGCCGAGATGGCGCAGGTCCAGGCCGACGCCGGCGCCCATGTCGTCGGCCCGAGCGGGATGATGGACGGGCAGATCGGCGTCATCCGCGACGCGCTCGACCAGATCGGGCGCGAGGACGTGGCGATCCTCGCCTACACCGCCAAGTACTCGTCCGCCTTCTACGGCCCCTTCCGCGAGGCCGTCGCCTCCTCGCTCCGGGGCGACCGCAAGACCTACCAGCAGGACCCCGCCAACTGGCGCGAGTCCCTGCGGGAGCTGTCCCTCGATCTGGAAGAGGGCGCGGACATGGTCATGGTCAAGCCGGCCGGGCCGTACCTCGACATCCTCGCCCGGGTCGCCGACGCCGTGGACGTGCCCGTCGCCGCCTACCAGATCTCCGGCGAGTACTCGATGATCGAGGCCGCCGCCGAGAAGGGCTGGATCGACCGCGACCGCGCCATCTTCGAGACCCTGACCGGCATCAAGCGCGCCGGGGCCCGCAACATCCTCACCTACTGGGCGACCGAGGCGGCACAGAAGCTGCGCTGACCTCGCGGACGCGGCTCGCTGTGGCGCCCACAGGGTGGGCGCCATGAGAAGCGGAGTCCGGCACCGCCCGTCGCGAACGGGCCGTCCGGATCGCGGAATTACCGTTGTAGATGGCATGTACCTCTCTAGTCTGACGGCTCCCAGAGCCGAAGGAGAGCCGAGCCATGACCGCCGCCGAGCCCGCCCCGAGAGCCGCCACGACCGTTGCCGGACCCGCCCCTGCTGTCGCCGAGCCGGACCCGACCTGCGCACCCGCTCCCGTCCCGCCGCTCGCCGCGCGTGCCCGCAGTGTGGGGGGTTCGCCCGTGCGGGACATCCTCGCGGTCACCGCTCGCCCCGAGGTGATCAACTTCGCGGGCGGTCTCCCGGCGCCCGAGCTCTTCGACCGGGAGGGCATCGCAGCGGCGTTCGAGGAGGTGCTGGCGCGCACCCCGGCGCAGGCGCTGCAGTACTCCACCACGGAGGGCGAGCCGGCGCTCCGGGCGGGCCTGGCCGCGCGTGTCACCGCGCGGGGCCTGGCCACCGTCCCCGACGACCTGCTGATCACCACGGGCTCCCAGCAGGCCCTGTCCCTCCTCGCGACGGCCCTGCTCGAACCCGGCGACACGGTCCTGGTCGAAAACCCCTGCTACCTGGCGGCACTTCAGGTCTTCGGCCTCGCGGGAGCGCGCGTGGTGGCCGTGCCGGGCGACGCGGACGGCGTGGACCCGGCCGCGCTGGAGCAGGCGATCCACCGCGAGCACCCCAAGCTGCTCTACCTCGTCCCCACCTTCCAGAACCCCACCGGCCGTACGATGCCCGCGCCGCGCCGCGCGGAGATCGCCGCCGTGACCGCCCGCTGCGGCCTGTGGATCGTCGAGGACGACCCCTACGGCGAACTCCGCTACGACGGTGAGCGCGTCCCCTGGATCGCCTCCCTCCCCGGCGCCGAGGACCGGACCGTGCTGCTCGGCTCCTTCTCCAAGGTGATGGCCCCCGGCCTGCGCCTCGGCTGGCTGCGCGCACCCGCCGAGCTGCGCCGGGCCTGTGCGGTGGCCAAGCAGGCGGCCGACCTGCACACCCCGACGCTCAACCAGCTCGCCGCAGCACGGTACCTGGACGTCCTGGACGCCCATGTGGCCCGGGTGCGGGCCGTGTACGGCGAACGCCGGGACGCCATGCTGGCCGGGCTGCCCGACGCGCTCCCGGCCGGGTCGGTGTGGAGCCGGCCCGAGGGCGGCATGTTCCTCTGGGCGCGCCTGCCGGAGTCGTACGACACCCTCGCCCTGCTGCCCCGCGCGGTCGAGCAGAACGTGGCCTACGTCCCCGGCGCGCCCTTCTACGCCGGCGCTCCCGACCCCCGCACCCTCCGCCTGTGCTTCGTCACCCAGACCCCGGAGGAGATCGCGGAGGGGCTGCGCAGGCTGAGGCGGGGGCTCGGACGCCTCGGGGGCTGACGGCGGCCGGGGATCAGTCCCACCAGAAGGACCAGGTGGGGTTACCGACCAGGCGCTTGGCATAGTCCCGCAGGCTGGCCGGCCCGCTCTGGGTGAGGTTGTCCGGGCAGAAGGCGAAGTGCTCGGCGGCCAGCACCTCCGCGTCCGCGAGCGTGCCGGGCGGGGCCGCGACGGACACCACCAGGATGTCGAAGCCGAGCCCCACCACCCGTATGCCGAAGCGGTCCTCCCACGAGCGGAGGACCGCGCACAGCCGGGCCACGTCGTTGTCGTGGTTCAGCGGGCCGGTCCAGCCGATCGCCGCCGGTATGTCGGCGGACCGGCGGGCCGGCACCAGGGCGAGCCGCGCCTCCTTGAACCATGTGGAGGCGGCTTCCGTCAGCGAGTCGGCCACCTGGGCCGCGCGCGTGTCGGGATCGGCGGTCGGGGTGGGCGCGGGCGCGAGTCCCGGCCAGTCGGCCCCGAACGGCGCGACCAACTCGGCCGGCTCGTCGTCGCCCTCTTCCGCGCCCCCTTCCTCGGCCTTTACCGCCCCTTGGTCCCCTTCCTCCCCTTCATCTTCTTCCTCCTCTTCCTCTTCTTCCGTCCAGTACCCCCAGTAGTCGGCGAGGACGTCCTCGACGTCGTGATCACCCGGGTAGGACGCCAAGCGGGGCATCAGCTCCCACTCCGTGGGCCCGCCCTGCCGCCCGCCGACGTCAACGAGCACCGGCAGCAGACCGACCCGAGCGCCCGGTGCGCCCAGTGCCTTCCAGGTGCCCGGCGCGGCCGGCTTCTCCGCCTGCCACAGCAGGGGTTCGTGCCAGGGCCCGTCGTCGGTCGTGTCGATGAGCCTGCCGGGAGGCAGCTGCAGCCCCAGGGAACGACCGCTGGGGTCGGTGGCCAGCTTGGGCAGCGGATTGGGAAGAGTCGCCATACCCGTGACTGTAAGGGCCGCCACTGACAACGACGTTGCCCTGCCATCCGGAGGAACCAGGGGCCGCTGGAGCCGCTCTTACCGTGTGGTGTTGTGATGGGTGAGGACACGGCGACCGTCGTGACAGGAGGGACGGAGGAACGTGCGGATCGGGCGTTACCCGGTGCGGTGGCACATCGTGCTGCTCACCCTGTGGACGGCCGTCTGGTTCGTCGTGGCCGAACGCCACGCGGCCGTCTCGTGGCACTATCTGCGCGAGGGCGAGCAACTGCTCTTCGGCCAGAGCGGCGGCGGCGGCCTCGCCCTCTACGCCAACCACCCCGAGCTGCAGATCGGCCCGGTCAGCTTCCTCGTCGCCGGACTCTTCGCACCCTTCCCCACCGCCCTGGGTGAGAAACTGGCCGACGCGTTCATGTCCGGCCTGGGCCTGTACATGCTGGTGCTCGTCGGCCGTGCGGCGGCCGACCACTACCTCGGCACAGGCGTCAACCACAAACGCCTCCAGCAACGCGTCCTGGTCGCCGGAGCCGCCTTCATCCCCATGTGGGTCGAGGTCTCGGTCCGCTTCGCCCACCTCGACGACGTCCTCGCCCTGTTCTTCACCACCCTCGCGGTCCGCTCACTGGTCCGGGGCAACGCGACGTCGATGGGTGTCTTCCTGGCCCTCGCGGTCGACTCCAAACCCTGGGCGGTCGGCTTCCTCCCCCTGCTGCTGGCCCTGCCGCGCCCGACTCGTCTGCGCGCGGCGGCCTGGACCGTCGGCCTGGTGGCGGTGGCCTGGCTGCCCTTCTACCTGACCCACCTGGAAACCCTGCACGCGGCCCGCTTCACCATCCCCAACCAACGGGCGTCCTCACTGCGCTGGTTCGGTGTGAACGACCCCGCGACCCCCTGGTGGGACCGCCCCGCGCAGATGGCGCTGGGCATGGGCCTGGGCGCCCTGGCCGTACGACGGGGCCGCTGGCCGGCGGTGATCTTCCTGGCCGTGGACGCCCGTATCCTCCTCGACCCCAGCGTCTACACCTACTACAACGCCTCGGTCCTCCTCGGCACCCTCATATGGGACTCCATCGGCCAACGCCGCCTGGTCCCCTGGGTCAGCTGGATCGCCCTCATCTCCCTCTACGGCAGCGCCCTGCTGATCCCCTCGGACTCCACCCGGGGCCTCATACGCTTGGCGTTCTGCATCGGCTCGGCGGCGTACGTCCTGTTCTGGCCCCAACGCACGCCGCGCGGCAGACGGGGCAGACGGTCACTTCAGCAAGGCGGTGAAGGCGGCCCGGGTGGCGGGCACGAGGTGCAGGGCGGGGCCCGCGGCGGGGCTGTTCTGTGAGCCGCGGGCGTGTCCGTGCGTGAGCGAGCCGGCCACGAACGCGCTCAGACGAGCGTGGTGATGCAGAACGGGTGCCCGGCGGGATCCAGCAGCACCCGCCACCGCTCCTCGCCCGGCTGGAACTCCGGCTTGCGGGCGCCCAGGTCGAGCAGCCGCTTCTCGGCGCTGTCCAGGTCGTCCACGCCCAGCTCGATGTGCGCCTGCTTCTCCTGGGCCGGGTCCGGCCAGGTGGGCGGGCGGTAGTCGGCGAGCCGGTTGAAGCCGAGGCCGGTCGCGCCCTCCTTGCCGAGGAGGACGAAGTCGTCGGTGGAGAAGAGAACCGACATGCCGAGCAACTCGCCGTAGAAACGGGCCAGTTCGGCGGGGTCGGCACAGTCGAAGGTGACGGCGGCGAAGCGGAACGCGGGCGCGGGAGAGGTCTCCGTGGTCATGACGAGGACCCTAGGGCGTAAGTAGGACAGCCGCTGTCCTACTTACGCCCCGCGTGCTGGGGGTCAGAGCTTCTCCGGCGTCCGGATGCCCAGCAGGGCCATGCCCCGGTGCAGGGTGCGGGCCGTGATGTCGCACAGGAACAGACGGTTCTCCACCTGCTGCGGCGTCTCGGCCTTCAGGACCGGGCACTTGTCGTAGAAGGACGTGTACAGGGACGCCAGCTGGTAGAGGTATGCCGCCAGCTTGTGCGGGGCGTACTCCGCCGCCGCCTCCGTCACCGTCTCCGCGAACGCGTCGACATGCAGGCCCAGGGCACGCTCCGCCTCCGCCAGTGCCAGCTCCGGATGCGCGGCCGGACGGGTCTCACCGGCCTTGCGGAGGATGGACCGGATCCGGGCGTACGCGTACTGCAGATACACGCTCGTGTCGCCGTTGAGCGAGACCATCTGGTCCAGGTCGAACTTGTAGTCCCGGTTCGCCGACGTCGACAGGTCCGCGTACTTCACCGCGCCGATGCCCACCTGGGCACCCCGCTCGGCGATCTCCTCCTCGGACAGGTCCTGGGCCTTCTCCCGCACGACGGCCGAGGCACGGTCGATCGCCTCGTCGAGGAGGTCCACCAGACGGACCGTCTCGCCCTCACGCGTCTTGAACGGCTTGCCGTCCTTGCCGAGGACCGTGCCGAAGGCCAGCTGGAAGGCGGTGACGTCCTCGTTCAGCCAGCCGGCCCGCCGCGCCGTCTCGAAGACCATCTTGAAGTGCAGGGCCTGGCGGGCGTCCACCACGTAGACGAGGTTGTTCGCCTTCAGGCTGAAGACACGGTCACGGATGGCGGACAGGTCCGTCGCCGCGTAGCCGTAGCCACCGTCCGACTTCTGGACGATCAGCGGCACCGGGTTGCCGTCCGGGCCCTTGACGTCCTCGAAGAAGACGCACAGGGCGCCCTCCGAGCGGACGGCCACCCCGGACTCCTCCAGAAGGCGGCAGGTCTCGGCCAGCATGTCGTTGTAGCCCGACTCGCCGACGATGTCCGGGTCGCGGATCTCCATGTCCAGCTTCTCGAAGACGGAGAAGAAGTAGATCTTCGACTCGTCCACGAACTTCTGCCACATGGCCAGCGTGTGCGGGTCGCCGGCCTGGAGGTCGACCACCCGGCGCCGGGCCCGCGTCTTGAACTCCTCGTCGGAGTCGAACAGCTTGCGCGCGGCCTTGTAGAGGCGGTCGAGGTTCGACATCGCCTCCTCACCGGTGACCTGGGCCTCCTTGTGGTCCAGCTCGTGCGGGTGCTCGTCCAGGTACTGGATGAGCATGCCGAACTGGGTGCCCCAGTCGCCGATGTGGTGGCGCCGCACCACGTTCTCGCCCGTGAACTCCAGGAGCTGGGCCACCGAGTCCCCGATCACGGCGGAGCGCAGATGGCCGACGTGCATCTCCTTCGCCACGTTCGGCTGCGCGTAGTCGATCACCGTCGTGCCCGGCTCGGCGGCGGTCGGCACGCCGAGGCGGCCGGTCTCGTCCGCGTACCGCGCGGCCAGGTTCCCGGTGATCGCCCGGTCCGCGACCGTGATGTTCAGGAAGCCGGGGCCGGAGACCTCGACGTCCTTGATCAGCTCGTCACCCGTCACCACCCGGGAGACGACCTGCGTCGCCAGCTCCCTCGGGTTCGCCTTCGCCTTCTTGGCCAGCGCGAGGATCCCGTTGGCCTGGAAGTCGGCCCGGTCGCTTCGTCGCAGCAGCGGGTCCGCGCCGGCGGCCTCCGGCAGGGTGGCCGAGAGGGCGGACGCGAGGTGCCGCTGGACGTTGTCGCTGAGGGACGTGACCGAGGCCATAGGAATGGGTGCCGTTCTCCTCGTGGGGATGGATAGTCCCAGCCAGTATCCCACGGCGGGTAAAGCCGTTTTCGCGGGCGCGAGCCCGTCTGTGAGAATGGGGTGTCACCCCGATCAGATGGAGTGCCACCCCGTTCAGAAAGAAGGACGTGCCGATCGTGGCTCAGAGCACCGAGACCACCGACTGGGTCTCCCGTTTCGCGGATGAGGTCATCGAGGAGTCGGAGCGCCGGGCCCCGGGCAAACCGGTCGTCGTCGCGTCCGGACTCTCGCCGTCCGGACCCATCCACCTGGGCAACCTCCGCGAGGTCATGACCCCGCACCTGGTCGCCGACGAGATCCGCCGCCGTGGCCACCAGGTCCGGCACCTGATCTCCTGGGACGACTACGACCGGTACCGCAAGGTCCCGGCAGGCATCGCGGGCGTCGACGAGTCCTGGGCCGAGCACATCGGCAAGCCGCTGACCTCGGTGCCGGCACCGCACGGCTCCACGTACCCGAACTGGGCCGAGCACTTCAAGGCCGCCATGATCGCCTCGCTCGCCGAGCTCGGCGTCGAGTTCGACGGGATCAGCCAGACCGCGCAGTACACCTCCGGCACCTACCGCGAGCAGATCCTGCACGCCATGAAGCACCGCGGCGAGATCGACGCGATCCTCGCCCAGTACCGCACGAAGAAGGCCCCGAAGAAGCAGCAGCAGAAGGCCGTCGACGAGGCCGAACTGGAGGCCGAGGAGGGCTCGGGCGCCGCGTCCGAGGACGACGGCAGCTCCGGCTCCGCCGGGTACTTCCCGTACAAGCCGTACTGCGGCAACTGCGAGAAGGACCTGACCACCGTCACCTCCTACGACGACGACTCCACCGAACTCGCCTACACCTGCACCGCGTGCGGCTTCACCGAGACCGTGCGGCTCAGCGAGTTCAACCGCGGCAAGCTGGTCTGGAAGGTCGACTGGCCGATGCGCTGGGCGTACGAGGGCGTCGTCTTCGAGCCCAGCGGCGTCGACCACTCCTCCCCGGGATCCAGCTTCCAGGTCGGCGGCCAGATCGTCGGGATCTTCGGCGGCAAGCAGCCCATCGGGCCCATGTACGCCTTCGTGGGCATCAGCGGCATGGCGAAGATGTCGTCCTCGCGCGGTGGGGTCCCGACCCCGGCCGACGCACTGAAGATCATGGAACCGCAGATCCTGCGCTGGCTCTACGCCCGCCGCAGGCCCAACCAGTCCTTCAAGATCGCCTTCGACCAGGAGATCCAGCGGCTCTACGACGAGTGGGACAAGCTCGCGGCCAAGGTCACCGACGGCTCCGCCCTGCCCGCCGACGTCGCCGCGTACACCCGCGCCGTCGGTACGGCCGCCGCCGAGCTGCCGAAGACCCCGCGCCCGCTGCCGTACCGCACACTCGCCTCCGTCGCCGACATCACCGCCGGACACGAGGACCAGGCACTGCGGATCCTGTCCGAGCTGGACCCGGAACAGCCGCTCGCCTCCCTGGACGAGGCACGGCCCCGCTACGACAAGGCCGAGGCCTGGATCAACACACACGTGCCCGCCGACCAGCGGACCATCGTGCGCGACGAGCCCGACGCCGAACTGCTGAAGTCCCTCGACGAGGCCTCCCAGCAGTCCGTACGGCTGCTGCTCGACGGACTCGCCGAGCACTGGTCGCTCGACGGACTGACCCACCTCGTCTACGGCGTGCCCAAGGTACAGGCCGGCTTCCCGGCCGACGCCACCCCGAAGGAACTCCCCGCCGAGATCAAGACGGCTCAGCGCGCGTTCTTCGCCCTCCTGTACCACCTGCTCGTCGGCCGCGACACCGGCCCCCGGCTGCCCACGCTGCTGCTCGCGGTCGGGCAGGAGCGGGTACGGCGCCTGCTCGGAGAGTGAGCCGGTACACGTAACCGGTCCGCACAAGCACCGGTACGCACAAGCGGTAACGGAAAAGGGGCCCTCGACGGAGGGCCCCTTTTCCCGTGCGGACTCTAGGCGATGTGATTCTCTTCCAGCTCCGCGTTGAAGCGGTTGGTGAAACGCTTGACCATACGGTCGGCCTCACGGCTGGGAAGCTTCATGCTGAACGTCGCCTCCACCGCCTCGCCGAACTGATGCGGAGTGGGGAAGCTGCCGTCGATCGACTGACGGAAGACCTGGTAGTACGACTCCTCATCGGGCTCCGGGGCACCACCGCCCTCACCCAGCTCCCGGGTGCGGTTCGGGCCCACCGGAATGGGGAAACTGCCGGTCTCCTCGGGCGAGGGCTGCTGGAAGTCCTCCGGCTGCTGCTCCTCGTACCACTCCTCGTACTGTTCGTCCGGGGCGTACTGAGGCTCCTGCATCATCGGGTCATAGGCCGGGTCGTAGCCACCGTGGTAGTCGACCTGACGCTGAGCCTGGAACCAGGGACTCTGCTCGTCCACCGGGGGTTCCTCGGGGCGCTGCTCGCCGACAGGTACCGCCTGCTGCGGCACGGGTGCCGCCCCAACGGCACGACCGCCCGCGACCACGGCGCCGGCATCGCCCGCCGCCAGCCGCAGCTGCTGCGGCACGGCCGGCAACAGGACCGGTTCTATGCCCGCCGCCGCCAGGCCCGCCCCGGCCGTCTCCGCCAGCGGAACGCCGTACTTCGCCAGACGCAACGGCATCAGGGACTCCACCGGCGCCTTCCGGCGCCAGGCGCGGCCGAAGCGGGAGCGCAGGCGGGCCTGGTAGACGAGACGTTCCTGCTCCAGCTTGATCACCTGGTCGTACGAGCGCAGCTCCCACAGCTTCATCCGACGCCACAGCAGAAAGGTGGGAACCGGAGAGAGCAGCCAGCGCGTCAGACGGACACCCTCCATGTGCTTGTCCGCCGTGATGTCGGCGATCCGGCCGATCGCGTGCCGGGCCGCCTCCACCGCCACCACGAACAGCACCGGGATCACCGCGTGCATGCCGACACCCAGCGGATCCGGCCAGGCGGCGGCACCGTTGAACGCGATCGTCGCCGCCGTCAGCAGCCACGCCGTCTGCCGCAGCAGCGGGAAGGGTATGCGAATCCAGGTCAGGAGCAGGTCCAGGGACAGCAGGACACAGATACCCGCGTCGATGCCCACCGGGAAGACATAGGAGAAGTTCCCGAAGCCCTTCTTGATGGCCAGCTCACGGACGGCCGCGTAGGAGCCGGCGAAGCCGATACCAGCGATGATCAAGGCGCCGGTCACGACCACACCGATGAGAACGCGGTGCATCCGAGTCAGCTGCAGTGGCGCGGCCACTCGTACTCCCCTCCCCTTGCCTGTTGTTGCGCGCAACAGGGTGGCACACGCGAACGGCGAACGTGGTACCGGTCGGGACTTCGAACCCCTACGGACCGGGCGGTCAGTTCTTCTTCGTGGCCGACTTGGACGGAGAAGCGCTGGAAGAAGCCGACTTGGACGGGGACCCCGACGCCGACTGCGAGGGCGACGCCGAGACCTTCGCACCCGAACCGGCCGACGAGGACGAACCGTTGGCGGACTGCACCGCCCCGACCGCCTCCTTGACCGCACGCTCCGCCGCCTTCGTCAGTTCGTCGGCGTCCGGGGTCTGCTCACCCGCGAGACCGGCGCCGTTGTAGTCGAGCGTGACCACCACGTTCTCGACCCGCGCGACCACCGTCTGCTGCTTGAAAAGGCCTTCCTTCTTCTGCAGGTCGTACCGCACGGCCGTCGCCTCCGCCCCCGTACCCGACAGCGGAACCTCCTTGGTGTTCTTCGCACCGGCCACCGACTCGGCGTCCTTGACCTGCTGGGCGAAGTACGTGTGGGCCTGCGTGTCACCGGCACCGCGCGTGGCGTCCGCATCGAAACGGAGCAGGGACACGTTCAGCCACCGGAACTGCGACCCCTTCACACCGTTGTTGTCCAGACTGCTCCAGGAACAGGAGCCACGCAACGACGGATCGTCCGACCCGCCCTTCTTGCCCGACGTGCCCTTCGGCACCAGATCCGTCAGGGTCTTCTGCGACAGCACCGCACACGCCCCGGGCAGCTTCTGGTACGCGGCCGCCTGCACACCCGGGGACACGCTCGCCGTGGACTGCGCGCCGCTCCCCGCGGACTGCTGCGCACCACTGCCGGTGCCCTTGCCCTTGGAGTCACCCGAGCCCGACGAACAGGCGGCCGTGATCAACACCGCCGGCACGGCTGCCGCGCAGACAAGAACACGGCTCAGGCGCTTGCCACGCATCTGTCGCTGGGCACGGTCGTCTTGCTGGGCTGCTCGCTGCATGGTTCCTTCACTCATGACGCTCGGTGGTCGTGCGGGTTCCTGCGGGGCCCCACGGTACGCGGTGAAGGAGCTGTGCGGTTTCCGTTCGGATGCTTCGCGCGCGGCCGAGCCGACGGCCCCCCGGGCGGTCAACCGCCCAGCGCATCGTCCAGTTGAGAGGCCAGTTTACGGGCCCTGTCCTGCATTTCCTTGCTGTCCGGAACCGTTCCGACGGCCGTCGGCTGCTCCTCGTACTCGATGGTGACGACGACGTTGGACGTGCGGAACACCACAGTCACCGTCCGCTGCCCGACGGTCGAACCGGACGAACCGAGCTGGTCGTCGATATACGCCTCGTCACCGAGATCCGACAGCACCCGGGGCTGCAGATCGGCCGTGGCGGAACCGGAGGGAGAGCCGGACGGAGAACCGGAGGGACTGCCGCTGGGCGCGGACGAGGAAACGGACGACGAGGACGACGAGGCGGACGACGACGGCGAGGCCGGGACCGAAGCCGAGGACGAGGCCGAGGACGAGGCCGAGGACGAGGGCGCCGGTGACCCGCTCGTCGCCGCGGAACCGCTCGGCTCGGGAAGGTCGGCGGCCGACTCCAAGCCCTCGAACAGCTTCTTCGCCTGGTCGTCGTCGCTGACCGTGTTGTCGTACGACACCACGCGCTCGAAATCGACCGAGAGACGATCGGTGGCGTCGGCGGACTCCACCTTCCAGCGGCAACCCACCTTGCGATCGGTGTCGTAGGTGAGCGCGGCCTGGCCCTGGTAGGCCTTGTCCCGCTGGGCGGGGTCGGCGATCTGCCTGATGCCGGGCAGCATCGAGTCCAGGGTGTCGTGGCTGACCGCACCGCAGGGCTCCGGCAGCGTGCGGTACCTGCCCGGCTGGGCGGCGGCCTTGGCGGTGCCGGCGTCGCCCGGATTGGCGTTGTCCGGGGGGCTGTCACTGCCCGAGCCGCTCGTGCAGCCGGCCAGCAGCGCCGCGAGGAGAGCGGCGGTGCCGGTTACGTACGCCTTCCGCTGCACGGTCGGGCTCCTCTCGGGTGTGCGCTCGCTTGGTGCTCCAGTGTCCCCGCTGGTTATTCGCTTGCCGCAGCGGGGCGCCCCCTGGAGACAATGTGTATCGCACGCACTGCCGTGACCGCCGGTCCCTTGTCCTTTTTCACCGGCGTCGATGCTGCTTTTCCTGTTTGCCGCTTATAAGCGTTGTGTAAGCCTTTGTTGTCGTTTTCGGGGGAATGAGGAACGTATGTCGTACGTGGAGATGCCGGGCGCGAAGGTCCCGATCCGGATGTGGACCGACCCCGCGACGGTCGAGGACGTGGCCCTGCGCCAGCTCCAGAACGTGGCGACCCTGCCGTGGATCAAGGGCCTGGCCGTGATGCCGGACGTGCACTACGGCAAGGGTGCGACGGTCGGTTCCGTCATCGCCATGCAGGGCGCGGTGTGCCCGGCGGCGGTCGGGGTGGACATCGGCTGCGGGATGTCGGCGGTGAAGACGTCGCTGACGGCGAACGACCTGCCGGGTGACCTGTCGCGTCTGCGCTCGAAGATCGAGCAGGCGATTCCGGTGGGGCGGGGGATGCATGAGGATGCCGTGGAGCCGGGGGACTTCCATGGCTTGGCCACGGCCGGGTGGGACGACTTCTGGGGGCGGTTCGACGGGGTTGCGGAAGCCGTCAAATTCCGTCAGGAGCGGGCGCATAAGCAGATGGGGACACTCGGAGGCGGCAACCACCTGATCGAGTTGTGTCTTGATCAGACAAATTCGGTCTGGCTGATGTTGCACTCTGGTTCACGCAATATCGGCAAGGAACTCGCCGAGTACCACATCGGTGTCGCGCAGGGGCTCCCGCACAACCAGGGGCTGGTCGACCGTGACCTGGCGGTGTTCGTCTCGGACACCCCGCAGATGGCGGCGTACAGGAACGATCTCTACTGGGCGCAGGAGTACGCCAAGTACAACCGCGCGCTCATGATGGCGCTCCTGAAGGACGTGGTCCACAAGGAGTTCAAGAAGGCCAAGCCGACCTTCGAGCCGGAGATCTCGTGTCACCACAATTACGTTGCTGAGGAGCGGTACGAGGGCATGGATCTGCTCGTGACCCGCAAGGGAGCGATCCGAGCCGGCTCCGGGGAGTTCGGGATCATTCCGGGCTCGATGGGTACCAGCTCGTACATCGTGAAGGGCCTCGGGAACGAGAAGGCCTTCAACTCGGCGTCCCACGGGGCAGGTCGGCGTATGAGTCGCAACGCAGCGAAGCGGCACTTCACCGTCAAGGACCTTGAGGAACAGACGCGGGGTGTGGAGTGCCGCAAGGACGCGGGGGTCCTGGATGAGATTCCGGGCGCCTACAAGAACATCGACCAGGTGATGGCGCAGCAGCGTGATCTCGTGGAGGTCGTGGCGAAGCTGAAGCAGTTCATCTGTGTGAAGGGCTAGGAATGCTGCTGGGCGCGGCGAACCCTCGCCGCGCCCAGCAGGCTGCTCAGTCGGGCAGCGGCACTACGCCGTGCAGCAGTTTCCAGCGGCGTACTTGGCAGGCGCTCTGGGAGTGGCCGAGTTGGGCTGCCGCGTGCGCGATCTTCGGAGCCGCGAGCAGGACTCGGTCCATTTCACTCGTCCACTCGATGCGGGGACGTCTGGGTTTTGATCCTGCGGGACGAACCCAGTTGGCCGACGAGGTCGGCGGCCTCCCGCTTGCGCTGCAGAGAAAGGCAGCCGGGATAGTAGAGATGCTCGCTCAGGGCCTTGGCCGTCTCGGTGATGTAGGTGATGTTGTAGATGTCATCGCGTTGGTTGCGTCGAGGCGTGCGCTTGGTGCTCGTAATCCCCTCTACGTAGAAGCACAGGTAGGCGACGATGGCCGTACTGGCTGTGGTCAGGGAGAGGAACGGGTAGCCCTGCGTGGTGAAGCCGACGGAGCCGTCTGCATCGATCAGGCCCCGCAGGTAATCGGGGCGGGAGAATTCGACCTGGGGCGGCGCAATCGTTCTTGACTTGCGTCCGTACGGAAGGCCGAGTTCGTTGATCCTGGTTCTGGCTTCCAGCGAACACAGGCTCCAGACGGCGGCGGAGTGTGTCTCGGCGAAGTTCGTGGACCGGGTGCGTTGGGCTGCTGTTGTACGGCGTCAACTTCTGGAAGGCCCTCAGGAGGTCGGCGTCTCGTGCGCTGAGCTCAACAGTCAACTTGCCCTTCTGCCCGGCGCCCTGTTGCAGGTGCCCATCCACCTGCAAGAACCCGAACATGTACGCGTACTCGGGCACCGTGAGATCCATGAACCGGTGCCCGATAGGCTCGCATTCAGCCACAGGGAAGCCTCCACTTCCGTGCTGGTGAGGCCCTCAGCGGGGCTGCATCCCTGCTGAGGGCCGTCGAATTGATCGTGTGGCGCGAGCCTGGGGCGCCTGTTCGGTTGTTGATCGGGTGATCTGCGAGGTTCCCTCGTGTGAGTGAACGAGCCTGTCCGTCAGGTCACTTCGCGTGCCGTACCGCGTAGATCATCACGAAGGCCACGAGGTGGATGCCGAAGAGGAAGTAGCCCAGGAAGTACCAGACCTTGCGTTCGTCCCTGGTCTCCTGGGCCAGGCGGCGTTGTTCCAGGCTCTCCAGGGCGTCGGCGGAGGCGGGGGTCTCGGGGAGGTCGGGGGACTCGGGCATCACGGCTCCCTGTGGACCTTGGTGTTGGAGGCCTGGGCGCGGGGGCGGAGGACGAGGAGGTCCACGTTGACGTGGCTGGGGCGGGTGACGGCCCAGGTGATCGTCTCCGCGACGTCGTCCGCCGTGAGGGGCTCGGCCACGCCCTCGTAGACCTTGGCCGCCTTGGCCTCGTCGCCGGCGAAGCGGGTCAGGGCGAACTCCTCCGTCTTCACCATGCCGGGGGCGATCTCGATGACGCGGACCGGCCGGCCGACGATCTCCAGGCGGAGGGTCTCGGCGAGGACGTGGGCGCCGTGCTTGGCGGCGGCATAGCCGGCCCCGCCCTCGTAGGTGCCGTGGCCTGCGGTGGAGGAGACGACGACGATGGTGCCGTCACCGCTGGCCACCAGCTTGGGCAGCAGGGCCTGGGTGAGGTTCAGGGTGCCGATGACGTTCGTCTCGTACATCGTGCGCCAGTCCGCCGGGTCGCCGGTGGCCACGGGGTCCGCGCCGAGGGCGCCGCCCGCGTTGTTGACCAGGACGCCGATGGTCTGGAAGGCCGTCGCGAACTCGTCGACGGCCGCGCGGTCGGTCACGTCCAGCGGGTAGGCGACCGCCGAGTGGCCCGCCTTGGTCAGCTCCTCCGCCAGTGCCTCGATGCGGTCCTTGCGGCGGGCGGTGAGGACGACGCGGTAGCCGGCCTCGGCGAGCTGCCGGGCCGTGGCGGCGCCGATGCCGCTGCTCGCACCGGTGACGACGGCGATGCGGGACGCGGGGGCCATGGGCAGCTCCTGGAGTTCTGGTGGCTTACGGCTCCGTCCAGCGTAAGTGAGGCTCAGGCGCCGTTCCTCGGGGCCCACATGATCACGGCCATGCCGGCCAGGCAGATCAGCGCCCCGGTCACGTCCCAGCGGTCGGGGCGGTAGCCGTCCGCGACCGCGCCCCACAGCAGTGAGCCGGCGACGAAGATGCCGCCGTACGCGGCCAGGATGCGGCCGAAGTGGGCGTCCGGCTGGAAGGTGGCGACGAAGCCGTACGCGCCGAGGGCCAGGACCCCGCCTGTCATCCACAGCCAGCCCCGGTGCTCGCGTACGCCCTGCCAGATCAGCCAGGCGCCGCCGATCTCGAAGACGGCGGCGACGACGAAGAGGGCGGCGGAGCGGAGGATCGACATGGGCAGCAGCCTGTCATGCGGGGTGTGGGAGCCGGTGCGTGGCTTGTCACCTGTTGGACGGCGCCTGCGCCGTGGTCTGCGTGGCATACATCCGTTCAGCAGTGGGATCGATCGCGAGCGTGGAGTGGTGAGCGGCGTGCGGATGCGGACGTGGATGGTGGCGGGGGCCTTGGCCGGTGTGCTGTCGGCGTCTGGGGCCGCGGTGGCCGCCCCGGCTCCCGTGCCCGAGGCCGATCTGTCCTTTCACGGGACGGCGGTGATGAGCGGCGACGAGGTCGAGGTGAAGCTGACCCCGCGCAACGACGGTCCCGCCGCCGTGCCGGACGCGACCGTGCGGCTGCGCTGGTCGGTGGCGCTGGCCGAGGGGCAGCAGTTGCCGGCGCGGTGTGTCCGGGAGGACGAGCGGACGGTGGTGTGCGGGACGGGTGCGCTGGCCGTGAAGGGGGCGGGTGAGCAGCTGGACGTGCCGGTGCGGCTGGGGGAGACGTCGTCGGAGGTCACGCTGGAGATCGAGAAGGTGTGGGGCGGTGGCACGACGGGCAAGGACCACACGAACGACCGGGTGCGGGTGCTGGTCCTGGACACCGGGGACTCGTACGCCTTCTGAGGCCCGCTGGTCAGGGGTTCAGGCGGGGTTCTGCGTGTCGTAGTGCTCGCGGGCCGCTCGTACCTCCTCGAAGTGGGTCTCGGCCCAGTCCTTCACGGCGGTCAGCAGGCCGGCGAGGCCGGCGCCGAGGGGGGTGAGGGCGTAGTCGACGCGGACGGGGACGGACGCGGTGATGGTGCGGCTGATGATGCCGTCCCGTTCGAGGGTGCGCAGGGTCTGGGTGAGCATCTTGGGGCTGACGCCGGCGATCGTGCGGCCGAGGTCGCTGTAGCGCTTGGGGCCGCCGGACAGGGCGGCGATGACCAGGCTGACCCACTTGTCGCTGAGCCGGCCGAGCAGCTGGTGGGAGGGGCATGCGCGCAGGAAGGCGTCGTAGTCGGCGCGGGCCTGTTCGCGGCGCTGGGCGGCGGTCGTGGTCGCCATGGGCTCTTCCCTTCGGGACAGCTACGCACTCTCAGGTAACTACTTACCAATGGATAGTAGCTCTCCTACGGTTGGTGCTGCGGCCGAAAAGGTGCCGCGGAGTCATCAACTGCCTGGTGTGTGGGGAGAGTTGTCATGCGTGCTGCTGTGGTGAGGGCGTTCGGCGGGCCGGAGAGTGTGGAGATCGCGGATGTCGCGGTGCCGGAGCCGGGGGCGCGGCAGGTGCGGATCAAGGTGGCCGCGGGTGCGCTGAACCCGGTGGACGCGGCCGTGCGTGCCGGTGTCTTCGGCGGGGCCGGCAAGACCCTGGGGCTCGGCTGGGACGTGGCCGGGACGGTGGACGCGGTGGGTGCGCCCGCCTCCTGGGAGGCCGGCGATGCGGTGGTGGCGCTGGTGGCGGGGGTTGCGGATCCGCTGGGGGCTCATGCCGAGTACGTCGTCGTGGACGCGGAGGCCGTGGCCGCGGCGCCGGCCTCGGTGGACGCGGCGCACGCGGGCACCCTGCCGCTGAACGGGCTGACCGCGCTGCAGGCCCTGGATCTGCTGGATCTCGCGCCGGGTGACCGGCTGCTGGTGACCGGGGCGGCGGGTGCGGTCGGCGGGTTCGCGGTGCAGCTGGCCGCGCACCGGGGGATCGAGGTGACCGGGCACGGCCGGGCGGGCGACGAGGAGCTGGTGCGTTCCCTGGGTGCCGCGCGCTTCACGGCGGGCGGGGTGGAGCCGGGGAGTGTGGACGCCGTGCTGGACGCCGCCGTGCTGGGGGTGCCGGCGCTCGCGTGGGTGCGGGACGGGGGCGGGTTCGTCGCGGTCCGTGACGGGGTGCTGCCGGAGGCGGAGCGGGGGGTGCGCACGCGGAACGTGTGGGTGCGGGCCGACGGCGCGCAGCTCGCGGAGCTGGTCCGGCTGGTGGACGAGGGTGTGCTGACCCTGCGGGTGGCGGAGACGTTCGCCCTGGAGGAGGCGGCCAAGGCGCATGCGCGGCTCGCGGAGGGCGGGGTGCGCGGGCGGCTGGTGATCGCGCCCTGAAGGGGGCTGGAACAACCAGGGACGGGGAACTGTTCGACGGGTATAGTTGAACAGTAAACAACCTGGAGGGTGAGCGACCATGCAGTTCGGGATCTTCACGGTCGGCGACGTCACGCCGGACCCCACCACGGGGCGTACGCCGACCGAGGCGGAGCGCATCAAGGCCATGGTCGCCATCGCGCTCAAGGCCGAGGAGGCCGGCCTGGACGTCTTCGCCACCGGCGAGCACCACAACCCGCCGTTCGTGCCGTCGTCCCCGACGACCATGCTCGGCTATGTGGCGGCCAGGACCGAGAACCTGATCCTCTCCACGTCCACCACCCTGATCACCACCAACGACCCGGTGAAGATCGCGGAGGACTTCGCGATGCTCCAGCACCTGGCCGACGGGCGTGTCGACCTGATGACGGGCCGCGGCAACACCGGGCCGGTCTACCCCTGGTTCGGCCAGGACATCCGGCAGGGCATCAATCTCGCCCTGGAGAACTACGCCCTGCTGCGCCGGCTGTGGCGCGAGGACGTCGTGGACTGGGAGGGCAGGTTCCGCACACCGCTGCAGGGCTTCACCGCCACCCCGCGCCCGCTGGACGGCGTACCGCCCTTCGTCTGGCACGGCTCCATCCGCTCCCCGGAGATCGCCGAGCAGGCGGCCTACTACGGCGACGGCTTCTTCCACAACAACATCTTCTGGCCGGCCGACCACACCAAGCGGATGGTCGAGCTGTACCGGACCCGGTTCGCCCACTACGGGCACGGCACGCCCGAGCAGGCGATCGTCGGCCTGGGCGGCCAGGTGTTCATGCGGAGGAACTCGCAGGACGCGGTGCGCGAGTTCCGGCCGTACTTCGACAACGCGCCGGTCTACGGCCACGGGCCCTCCCTGGAGGACTTCACCGACCAGACCCCGCTGACCGTCGGCACGCCGGAGCAGGTGATCGAGAAGACCCTGACCTTCCGCGAGTACGCCGGGGACTACCAGCGCCAGCTGTTCCTGGTGGACCACGCCGGTCTGCCGCTGAAGACCGTGCTGGAGCAGATCGACATGCTCGGCGAGGAGGTCGTACCGGTACTGCGCAAGGAGTTCGCGAACGGCCGCCCCGCGGACGTGCCGGAGGCGCCGACCCACCGGTCCCTGCTCGCCGCCGCCCAGAAGGACGCGCAGAAGGACGCACGGAAGGAGAACGTCGCATGAAGCTCGTCGTCGTGTCCGCGGGACTGAGCGTCCCGTCCTCCACCCGGCTGCTGGCCGACCGGCTCGCCACCGCCGTGGCGCGCCGGGCGGAGGTGGAGGTGGAGGTCGTCGAGCTGCGGAACCTCGCCGTCGAGATCGCGCACAACTTCACCAACGGGTTCGCCGGGAAGGCGCTCGCCGCCGCGCAGGACGCGGTGGCGGGGGCCGACGGGCTGATCGTCGTCACACCGGTGTTCAGTGCCTCGTACAGCGGGTTGTTCAAGTCGTTCTTCGACGTGCTGGACAAGGAAGCGCTGGTGGGCAAGCCGGTGCTGATCGCCGCCACCGGGGGTACGGCCCGGCACTCGCTGGTGCTGGAGCATGCGCTGCGTCCGCTGTTCACCCATCTGCGGGCCGTGGTCGTGCCGACGGGGGTGTACGCCGCGTCGGAGGACTGGGGCGAGGAGGGACTGCCCGGGCGGATCGAGCGGGCGGCGGGCGAGCTGGCCGGCCTGATGACGGGGCTGCGGGGGGCCGCGCCCGGGAGGACGGCCGGGCCGCTGGTCGTACCGTTCGAGGAGCAGCTCGCCCGGCTCGGCGCTCAGGCGAGGTGAGAAGACGGTAGGGCGGCGGGCCGGGTTGCCCGTGTGACGGTGAGAGAGGGGTAAAAAGCGTGATCGTAGGTCCGCTCGCCCCGACCGAACCGCTTCAGGCCTTGGCAAACTGGGTGCGTGCCCCAGACTGTGCTGCTCGCTGAAGACGACCGTGCCATCCGTCATGCCCTGGAGCGTGCCCTGACCCTGGAAGGGTACGAGGTGACGGCGGTGGCCGACGGTGTCGAGGCACTGGCACAGGCCCACAAGACGCCGCCGGACGTCCTCCTGCTCGACGTGATGATGCCGGGGATCGACGGGCTCCAGGTCTGCCGGGTGCTGCGCGCGGAGGGCGACCGCACCCCGATTCTCATGCTCACCGCCCTCGTGGAGACCGCCGACCGCATCGCGGGCCTGGACGCCGGCGCCGACGACTACGTGGTCAAGCCGTTCGACGTCGAGGAGGTCTTCGCCCGGCTGCGCGCCCTGCTGCGCCGCACCAGCCCGGTGCCCGCCGGCAACGGCAACGGCACCGGCGGCGGCGAGAGCGGCGGCCGGGAGCCCCAGCTCTCCGACCGGCAGGTCGAGGCCGCCGGTATCCGCATGGACCTGCAGGCCCGCCGGGCCTGGCGCGGCAAGCGCGAGCTGGAGCTGACCCGCACCGAGTTCGAGCTGCTGGAGCTGCTCGTGCGCAACGCGGGCATCGTGCTCGACCACTCCACGATCTACGACCGGATCTGGGGCTACGACTTCGGGCCCGGCTCGAAGAACCTCGCCGTCTACGTCGGCTACCTGCGCCGCAAGCTGGACGAGCCCGGCGCACCGCAGCTGATCCACACCGTGCGGGGCGTGGGTTACGTGCTCCGGGAGGACTAGGTGAGCCGGCTGCGGCGGCTGCTGGCGCCCGGCCGGCCCAAGCTGGTCTCCCTGCGCACCACCTTCGCCGTCTCCTTCGCGGCCGTCACCGCCGCCGTCACGATCCTCGTCGGCATCCTGTCCTACGGCAGTGCCGCACGGCTGGTCCGGGTCGACCAGCAGTCGGTGTTCACGCAGGTCGTGCAGGACGTGCGGGGCGAGGTGCGGCAGCACGAGATGGTTCCCGAGGACTTCTCGTCCTCCCGCCCCGGGCACGACCTGGTCCGGCCCGCCCGCACCGATGTGCAGGTGCTCGGCGCGCAGGGCCAGATCGTGGACCGCGGCAACCCCAGCCTGCCCGTCACCTCCCGTGACAAGGCCATGGCGCTCGCGACGACGGCGGGGAAGGTGGTCCAGCACAAGGACGTGCCGGTGGACTCGGACGTGTACCGCATCGCCACCGTCTCGCTCGGTGACGGGCGGGGCGCGGTCCAGGTCGCGCAGGAGTTCAGCGACACCGAGGACCTGCTGCGCACGCTGCAGCAGCGCACGCTGATCCTGATGGCGGCGGTCGTGGTGGCGGCCGGTCTGTTCGGCTGGTGGCTGGCCCGCCGGATCACCCGGCGCCTGGTGATCCTCACCTCCGCCGCGGAGGACGTGGCCCGCACCCGCCGGCTGGGCATCGAGGTGCCGGTCGCCGGCCTGGACGAGGTGGGGCGGCTCGGCCGCGCCTTCGACCGCATGCTGGGCCGCCTGGCCCAGTCCGAGGAGGACCAGCGGCGTCTGGTGCAGGACGCGGGGCACGAACTGCGCACCCCGCTGACGTCCCTGCGCACCAACATCTCCCTCCTCCGCCGTATCGACGAACTGCCGCCCGCCACCCGGGAGGACCTCGTCGCCGACCTCACCCAGGAGGCGCGGGAGCTGACCGACCTGGTCAACGAGCTGGTCGACCTCGCGGCGGGGCAGTCGGACACCGAGCCGCCGCAGCGGGTGGACCTCGCCGACATCGCCGAGGACGTCATGGGGCTCGCCAAGCGCCGTACCGGGCGCGAGATCGTGCTGCGCACCAGCGGTGACACGACGACCGACGGGCGGCCCGGGATGCTTCAGCGGGCCATGTCGAACCTGGTGGAGAACGCGGCCAAGTTCGACCGGGGCGGCAAGGAGCCCATCGAGATCAGCATCACCGGGCCCGCACGGTCGGGGACCGTGCGGGTGGAGGTGCTGGACCGGGGGCCGGGTATCGCCGAGGGCGACCTGATCCGGATCTTCGACCGCTTCTACCGCGCCGCGGACGCCCGCTCCCTGCCCGGCTCCGGCCTCGGCCTGTCCATCGTCCGCGAGGTCGCCATGGCACATGGCGGAGCACCGTTCGCCTTCCGGCGGGAGGGCGGAGGAGCGGTGATCGGTTTCACCGTGGGCGGGTGAGCGCCGTGGCGTTGTGAAGTGAGCGGCTTCCTTCGGCTCAGGACTCCCCGCCCATACCCGGCAGCGTGAGGAAACCCTCCGCCCGGGCGCTCGCCAGGCCGATCCTGGGGATGTCGCTGCTCTTGGCGAAGAGCAGGAAACGCGGTTCCCACACCGGGCGGTACTTGGCGTTGGCGCGGTAGAGGGACTCGATCTGCCACCAACGTGAGAAGAAGGTGAGGGTCGAGCGCCAGATCCGGAGGACCGGGCCCGCGCCCAGACGGGCGCCGCGTTCGAACACCGAGCGGAACATCGCAAAGTTCAGCGACACCCGCTTGATCTCCAACTCCTTGGCGCGCAGCAGGAGCTCCACGACCATGTACTCCATCAGGCCGTTCTCGCAGTCGCGGTCGCGGCGCATCAGGTCCAGGGAGAGGCCGTGCTCGCCCCAGGGCACGAAGCTGAGCAGGGCGCGCGGCTCGTCGTTGGCGTCGCGGCACTCCAGCATCACGCAGCGGCCGTCCGCCGGGTCGCCGAGCCGGCCCAGGGCCATGGAGAAGCCGCGCTCGGTGGCGCCGTCGCGCCAGCGGTCGGCGCGCTCGACGAGCAGGGCCATCTCCTCGGCGGGGATGTCCTCGTGGCGGCGGATGCGGACGGTGTAGCCGGCCCGCTTGACCCGGTTGTGGGCCTGGCGGACCACGCGCATGGCGCGGCCCTCGAGGGTGAAGTCGGCGATGTCGACGATCGCCTCGTCGCCGAGTTCCAGGGCGTCCAGGCCGTGCCGGGCGTAGATGGTGCCGGCCTCCTCGCTCGCGCCCATGACGGCCGGGGTCCAGGCGTGCCGGCGGGCCTCGCTGAGCCAGGCGTCGATGGCGCCGGGCCAGGCCTCGGGGTCGCCGATCGGGTCGCCGGAGGCGAGGGAGACCGCGCCGACGACGCGGTAGGTGACGGCGGCCTTGCCGGTGGGGGAGAAGATGGCGGCCTTGTCGCGGCGCAGCGCGAAGTAGCCGAGGGAGTCGCGTGCGCCGTGCTTGTCGAGCAGGGCCCGCAGCCGGGTCTCGTCCTCCTCGGTGAGGAGCTTCCGGCCGCGCGGGGAGCGGAAGCAGGCGTACAGGACCAGGCAGAAGGCCGCGGCGAGCAGGATGTTGAGGATGATGTCGACCCAGCGCGGGGAGTGCACGGAGTCGACCCGGTCGGCGAGTGGGCCGACGCTGATGCCGCGCAGCAGGCTGTAGGCGAGCTCTTCCAGCAGAGGGGCGTGGGGCAGCTTGTTGGTGGCGTGCACGAGCAGCGTGCCCAGACCGCCGGTCAGCAGGAGCCCACCGGCGCCGACGGCCAGCGCGAGCTTCGGGTTGGAGGGGTCGCCGATGGCGTTGAACTCACGGCGGCCGATCAGCAGGGCGGCCACGAAGAGCCCGGTGAGGGCGGTGGAGACCCAGTTGAAGGCGTGGTCGCGGAACGGGTGCTGGGTGAGCGCGAGGACGTAGAGCACGAACAGGGGGCCCGCGCACAGCAGGTTGACCACCCAGGCGGCCCGCTTGCCGCGCCGCATCACCAGCGCCAGGAAGATCGCCGCCGCGGCCGAGACCAGACCCGCGGTGGCCAGGTACGGCGTGAAGAACTGGCCGGCGTGGTGCGTGTGCGCGTGGACGTGGCGGGCGGTGAAGAGCTTGCCGTCGTTGTGTTCCTGCACCTCTTTGCGGAACGGCAGCGACATGACCGCGATGATGTTGAAGACGGCGATCAGCCGCAGGTACCACACGGTGGCCGAGGCCGCCCGCGCGCGCAGGCGGGGGCCCGGCACGGGCAACTGGGGGATGCGGCGGGAACCGCGCTGGGCGGGGACCTGCGAGGAGATCAGGGTCTGCTGCTGAGCGGACATGGTGACTGGTCACCTTGAGATGAGGGGGGACGGGGCGACCTCGGTCGAGGCCACCCTTGACCCTACAGCTTGTCAGGTAGTCCGGTTGGGCCGTGTACCGGACAGGAGCGTACCCACAACCGCTCTTACCCGGCCCTTCCGATGCCGTGCCTCTTACCCGGCCCTTCCCCGGCCGCGCCGGGCCGTCATCAGATGCCAGCCCAGGTTGCCCACCGCCGCGCCGGCCGCGACCGCGGCGACGATCACCCCGCCGGTCGCGAGCCCGTCGCTGAACAGGTGCGGCCGCCGGTCGAGGCTGTGCAGTCCGAACCCGCACAGTTCATACACGCCGACGGCGGCGATCACAAGGCTGACGGCCAGCAGGGTCAGTGTCGGTGCCAGGCTGCGCACACAGACCTCGCCGCCGGCCTCCGTTTCCGTGTCCTGCATGGATCCCCCGATGAACAGACGAATGAACAGCCCTGCGATCGCTGGCGGTTGGGAACCTACAATACGTAGGGTCGGCCGGGGGGACGGTGAGGGCGCGGGGGCGGGTCTCCGCCCGGTCCCGCTCAGTCTTCTTCCTCCGTGCGGCCCGTCCGGCGGGCGTAGGCGCGGGCCGCGCGGGCGCGGTCGCCGCAGCGGGTGGAGCACCAGTGGCGGCGGCCGTGGCGGAGCAGGTAGCGGTTGCAGGGGGCGGAGCCGCAGGCGGTGAGGCGGTCGGCGTCGGGGCCGGTGAGCAGGTCGGCGGCGTCGGCGGCGAGGGCGGCCAGGGCGTGCTCGACGATCTGGGTGGTCGGGTGGGCCGTGGCGCGGTGCAGGCCCTGCTCGGCCGACCAGCGCAGCAGGGAGGCGGCCGGGGCGAGGGTGAGTGCCTCGTTGACGGCGTCCAGGGCGTCGCCGGGGGCGGGGCGGCCCTCGATGCGGGAGGCGAGCAGCGGGCGGATGTGCTCCCGCAGTGACCGCAGCCGGCTCGCGCAGGTCTCGCGCAGGCCGGCGCCGGCCGGAGCGAGCCCGCGGTCCACCAGCCAGCGCTGTGCCCGCGCGGGCGTGTCGATCAGGTCGACCCGCTGTCCGCCGGGCAGGACGATCGCGCTGTTGGCGAGGTCGAGGGCGAGATGCTCGGCGGCGCCGGGCGCGGGTGGCGGGACCGGGCCGGCGCTTTCTTCGGCGGGGGTCGGGGAACTCATGCTTCTCATGGTACGGCTTGCCGCCATCCGTGAGAGAGGTATAGCGTGTCTCACGGATGACGCCCCTACTATCCGTGAGGTGAGAGTTCCATGGCTGCTGCTGTCCGTGCCGGTGATTCCGGCGAGCAGATTCCGGTCCGCGTCCTCGGCGGCCCCACCGTCCTCATCGAGTACGGCGGACTCCGCCTCCTCACCGACCCCACCTTCGACGACCCCGGCGACTACCCGTCGCCCAGCGGCCGCACCCTCACCAAGACCGCGCCGCCCCGCACGAGCGCCGCCGAACTCGGCCCGGTGGACGTCGTCCTGCTCTCGCACGACCAGCACGCCGACAACCTCGACCACTCCGGCCGCGCCCTGCTCGCCGCCACCCCGCGCACCCTCACCACCCCCGCCGCGGCCGCCCGGCTCGGCGGCACCACCGAGCCGCTCACCCCCTGGCAGTCCGTCGAGCTGGCCCGCCCCGACGGCGGCACGGTCACCGTGACCGCCGCCCCGGCCCTGCACGGTCCCAAGGGCTCCGAGCCGCTCGTCGGCGAGGTCACCGGCTTCCTGCTGACCTCCGCCGACCTGCCCAGCGTCTACGTCAGCGGCGACAACGCCTCCCTGGACCTGGTCCAGGAGATCGCCGACCGCCACGCCCCCGTCGACACCGCCGTCCTCTTCGCGGGCGCACCCAGGATGCCCGTCCTCGACGACGCCCTCCTCGTCCTCGACGGCCAGGGGACGGCCGCCGCCGCCCGGCTGCTCGCCGCCCGCCGGGTGGTCCCGGCCCACTGCGACAGCTGGGCCCACTTCACCGAGACCCGCGAGGACGTGGTGAAGGCGTTCGAGGAGGCAGGCCTGGCGGACCGGCTCCAGCTGGACTGAACCGGAAGAGGCCCTCGACGAGGGGGGCTGTGCGGCGCCGGAGCCCGTCAGGTCCGTGCGGGCGGCTGTCGGACGCCGAGGACCTCGAGCATCGCCCGGGTCGCCGGGCTGGGGTTGAACCGGCTCCAGGCCAGATACTCCAGGCGTCGCGGTCCGTCGAGCACCGGAACCAGGGCCAGCCGGGAGTCGTCGTCGGCGAGCGGCCGGATGAACGCCGACGGCAGCAGAGCGATGCCGAGCCCGCGCCCGATCAGCCGGGTGATCAGCTCCACGACCCCGGCCTCGTACGCGACGTCACGGGACAGACCCGCGGCGGCGAACGCCCGGTCGGACTGGGCGCGGGCGGGCGTCCCGGCCACGAAGTCCACGAAGGTCTCGCCCGCGATCTCCGCCAGCGTGACCCGCGGGGCGCCCGCCAGCCGGTGCCCGGCCGGCACCACCAGGACATGCCGGTCGTGATCGAGCACGACGGTCTCCACCCCGGCCGGCCGCTCACCCTCCGGCAGGCCCAGGAAGGCGATGTCCAGCTCCCCGGCGCGGATCGCCGCCGCCATCTCGTCACTGCGGCCGGACCGCAGGACGACCCGGACCTCCGGATGCCGGGCGCGGTAGCGCTGCAGCAGCTCGGGCACGTCGACGGCGGCCGCGGTCACGATCACGCCGACCGCCAGCCGCCCGCGCACCACCCCGGTCGCGGCCGCCGCGTCGG
>NZ_JBEPBF010000080.1:0-46198 GCF_040298985.1 Streptomyces sp. NPDC001093
AGGTCGGCGTGCTCTGCCTCGCCCCCGAGGAAGGCCTCGGCGTGCGCGACGAGGAGATGCGCGCCAAGCACCTCGACGCCATCAACCGCTTCCGGAACGTCTGAGAGCCATAGATGACAGAGCGTCAGAAGGACCGTCCGTGGCTCATGCGGACGTACGCCGGCCACTCGACGGCGGAGGCGTCCAACGAGCTGTACCGGCGCAACCTCGCCAAGGGCCAGACCGGTCTGTCGGTGGCGTTCGACCTGCCGACGCAGACCGGCTACGACCCCGACCACATCCTCGCCCGCGGCGAGGTCGGCCGGGTGGGCGTGCCCGTGGCCCATCTGGGCGACATGCGCCGGCTGTTCCAGGACATCCCCCTGGAGCAGATGAACACCTCGATGACGATCAACGCCACCGCCATGTGGCTGCTGGCGCTCTACCAGGTCGTCGCCGAGGAGCAGGGCGCGGACATCACCAAGCTCCAGGGCACGACCCAGAACGACATCGTCAAGGAGTACCTGTCCCGGGGCACTCATGTGTTCCCGCCGGGGCCGTCGCTCCGGCTGACGACGGACATGATCGCGTACACGGTCTCCCACATCCCGAAGTGGAACCCGATCAACATCTGCAGCTACCACCTGCAGGAGGCCGGGGCCACGCCGGTGCAGGAGATCGCGTACGCGATGTCCACCGCGATCGCCGTCCTCGACGCCGTCCGCGACTCCGGCCAGGTGCCGCAGGAGCGCATGGGTGACGTGGTCGCCCGCATCTCCTTCTTCGTGAACGCGGGCGTCCGCTTCATCGAGGAGATGTGCAAGATGCGCGCGTTCGGCCGCATCTGGGACGAGGTCACGCGCGAGCGGTACGGCATCGAGGACCCCAAGCAGCGCCGCTTCCGCTACGGCGTCCAGGTCAACTCCCTCGGCCTGACCGAGGCTCAGCCGGAGAACAACGTCCAGCGGATCGTGCTGGAGATGCTGGCCGTGACGCTGTCCAAGGACGCACGCGCGCGTGCCGTGCAGCTGCCCGCCTGGAACGAGGCCCTCGGTCTGCCCCGGCCGTGGGACCAGCAGTGGAGCCTGCGCATCCAGCAGGTGCTCGCCTACGAGAGCGACCTGCTGGAGTACGAGGACATCTTCGAGGGCTCGAAGGTGATCGAGGCGAAGGTGGACCAGCTGGTCGCGGACGCCCTCGCGGAGATCGACCGCATCCAGGAGATGGGCGGCGCGATGGCCGCCGTGGAGTCCGGCTACCTGAAGTCCCAGCTGGTCTCCTCGCACGCCGAACGCCGGGCCCGGATCGAGTCCGGCGAGGAGAAGATCATCGGCGTCAACGCCTTCGAGGGCACCGAGCCGAACCCGCTGACGGCCGACCTGGACACCGCGATCATGACGGTCGACCCGGCGGTCGAGGCCCGGGTCATCGCCTCGCTGCAGAACTGGCGCGACACTCGTTACCAGCCGCCCTTCAACCACCCGCGGCCCTGCAAGGCCCTGGAGCGGCTGAAGGAGGCCGCCAAGGGCACCCAGAACCTGATGGAGGCCACGCTGGAGTGCGCCCGCGCCGGGGTCACGACCGGCGAGTGGGCCGGCGCCCTGCGTGAGGTGTTCGGCGAGTACCGGGCGCCCACCGGGGTCTCCTCCGCGCCGGTGGCCGTCACCGCCGAGCCGGGCTCCGCGCTCGCCGAGGTGCGCGCCAAGGTGGACGCCACCGCCCGTGAGCTGGGCGTGGGCAAGCTGCGGTTCCTGGTCGGCAAGCCGGGCCTGGACGGGCACTCCAACGGCGCCGAGCAGATCGCCGTACGCGCGCGTGACGCCGGCTTCGAGGTGGTCTACCAGGGCATCCGGCTGACGCCCGAGCAGATCGTGGACGCCGCCCTCGCCGAGGACGTCCACGCGGTCGGCCTGTCGATCCTGTCCGGCTCGCACGCCCAGCTGGTGCCGGACGTGCTCCAACGGCTGCGTGTGGCCGGTGCCACAGATATACCGGTGATCGCCGGTGGCATCATCCCGAATGGTGACGCCGAGCAGCTCAGGGCCGCCGGAGTGGCTGCCGTCTTCACCCCGAAGGACTTCGACATCACCGGAATCATCGGCCGAATCGTCGACGAGATCCGGAAAGCGAACAAGCTCGACCCTCTGGAGGTCCCCGCATGACGACCGTCAACCGCCTTCGCCCGCGGCGCTCCTGCCTGGCCGTACCGGGCAGCAACCCGCGCTTCCTGGAGAAGGCGCAGGGCCTCCCGGCGGACCAGGTCTTCCTGGACCTGGAGGACGCCTGCGCGCCGCTCGCCAAGCCCGAGGCGCGGCACACCATCGTCAAGTTCCTCAACGAGGGCGACTGGACGGGCAAGACGCGCGTCGTACGCGTCAACGACTGGACGACCGAGTGGACGTACCGCGATGTCGTCACGGTCGTCGAGGGCGCGGGCCCGAACCTGGACTGCATCATGCTGCCGAAGGTGCAGAACGCCCAGCAGGTCGTCGCGCTGGACCTGCTGCTGACCCAGATCGAGAAGACGATGGGCTTCGAGGTCGGCCGGATCGGCATCGAGGCGCAGATCGAGAACGCGCAGGGCCTGAACAACGTCAACGAGATCGCGCAGGCCTCCCCGCGCGTCGAGACGATCATCTTCGGCCCGGCCGACTTCATGGCCTCCATCAACATGAAGTCCCTCGTCGTGGGCGAGCAGCCGCCCGGCTACCCGGCGGACGCCTACCACTACATCCTGATGAAGATCCTGATGGCCGCCCGCGCCAACAACCTCCAGGCGATCGACGGCCCCTACCTGCAGATCCGCAACATCGACGGCTACCGCGCGGTCGCCCAGCGCGCCGCCGCGCTCGGCTTCGACGGCAAGTGGGTGCTGCACCCGGGCCAGGTCGAGGCGTCCAACGAGATCTTCTCGCCCTCCCAGGAGGACTACGACCACGCCGAGCTCATCCTGGACGCGTACGACTACTACACGTCCGAGGCGGGCGGCAAGAAGGGCTCCGCGATGCTCGGCGACGAGATGATCGACGAGGCCAGCCGCAAGATGGCCCTGGTCATCTCCGGCAAGGGCCGGGCCGCCGGCATGCAGCGCACCAGCAAGTTCGAGATCCCCGCCGGCTAAGGAGCCCTGAGCACGATGCAGTTCGGACGCACCTACGAGGAGTTCGAGGTCGGGGCGACGTACAAGCACTGGCCGGGCAAGACGGTCACGGAGTACGACGACCACCTGTTCTGTCTCCTCACCATGAACCACCACCCGCTCCACATGGACACCAACTATGCGGAGAAGACGACGGACTTCGGCAAGAACGTCGTCGTCGGGAACTACATCTACTCGCTGCTGCTCGGCATGTCCGTGCCGGACATCTCCGGCAAGGCGATCGCCAACCTGGAGATCGAGTCGCTCAAGCACGTGGCGCCGACCTTCCACGGCGACACGATCTACGGCGAGACGACCGTGCTCGACAAGTGGCCGTCGAAGTCGAAGAACGACCGCGGCATCGTCTACGTCGAGACCAAGGGCTACAAGCAGGACGGCACGCTCGTCTGCGTCTTCCGCCGCAAGGTGATGGTGCCGACCGAGACGTACATCAAGGAGCGCGGCGGCGAGCAGCCGGGCCGCCCGGAGCTGAAGCAGCAGGAGAAGTAATGGCCCGTCTCGCCCAGACCGCCGGTCTGACCGACGTCCAGCAGGAGATCCTCTCCACCGTCCGGGACTTTGTCGACAAGGAGATCATTCCTGTCGCGACCGAGCTGGAGCACCGCGACGAGTACCCGCAGCAGATCGTGGACGGCCTGAAGGAACTCGGCCTGTTCGGTCTGATGATCCCCGAGGAGTACGGGGGTCTGGGCGAGTCGCTCCTGACCTACGCGCTGTGCGTGGAGGAGATCGCCCGCGGCTGGATGTCGGTGTCCGGCATCATCAACACCCACTTCATCGTCGCGTACATGCTCAAGCAGCACGGCACGCAGGAGCAGAAGGACCACTTCCTGCCGAGGATGGCGGCCGGCGACATCCGGGGCGCCTTCTCGATGTCGGAGCCGGGCCTGGGCTCCGATGTGTCGGCGATCACCTCGAAGGCGGTCAAGGACGGCGACGAGTACGTCCTGAACGGCCAGAAGATGTGGCTGACGAACGGCGGCACGTCCTCGCTCGTGGCCGTCCTGGTCCGCAGTGACGAAGGACACCCCGAGGGCACGGCGCCGCACAAGTCGATGACCACCTTCCTGATCGAGAAGGAGCCGGGCTTCGGCGAGGTCCGACCGGGTCTGACCATCCCCGGCAAGATCGAGAAGATGGGCTACAAGGGCGTCGACACCACCGAGTTGATCATGGACGGCCTGCGGCTGCCCGCCGATCGGGTGCTCGGCGGCGTCACCGGCCGAGGTTTTTACCAAATGATGGACGGCGTCGAGGTCGGCCGGGTCAACGTGGCGGCGCGTGGCTGCGGCGTCGCCCAGCGCGCCTTCGAGCTCGGCGTCCAGTACGCCCAGCAGCGGCACACCTTCGGCAAGCCGATCGCCCAGCACCAGGCCATCCAGTTCAAGCTGGCGGAGATGGCGACCAAGGTCGAGGCCGCGCATGCGATGATGGTCAACGCCGCGCGCAAAAAGGACTCGGGAGAGCGAAACGATCTCGAGGCGGGCATGGCGAAGTACCTGGCCTCCGAGTACTGCAAGGAGGTCGTGGAGGACGCCTTCCGGATCCACGGCGGCTACGGCTTCTCCAAGGAGTACGAGATCGAGCGCCTCTACCGGGAGGCCCCGATGCTGCTCATCGGTGAAGGTACCGCCGAGATCCAGAAAATGATCATCGGCCGCAGGCTGCTCGAAGAGTATCGGTTCCAGGGCTGATTGTCCTGATACGGGGTGTTTTCTTCGAGAAGAAGATCACACCCCGTAGATGTTCTTCGGCCGTCGACTCGGCAGCCTGGCTTGCCCAGTTGTAGCCCGCGACCGGTACGATCCCGGGAAAGCCGCCGTCCCCCGTCTTGCGCGGCATCATCCGCTACGAAGGTCATCCATGCCCCACAGCCAAACCTCTGCACCTCGCGACAGCCGAGCCGGCGTACGCCTCGCGCGCGGAGCATCGCCGTGGCTTCTCCCGACCGTCGCCACCGCAGCCCTCAGCCTGGCCCGCGCCCGTCGCTCCGGCGCGGCCAAGGCCGTGGCCGTGCCCGCCACCGCGCTCGCCGCGGGCATGCTGTGGTTCTTCCGCGACCCCGAGCGCGAGATCGGCTCCGGCCGGGTGATCTCGCCCGCCGACGGCGTGGTGCAGAGCATCATGCCGTGGAAGGACGGACGCACCCGCGTCGCGATCTTCATGAGCCCGCTGAACGTCCACGTCAACCGCGCGCCCCTCGCGGGCACGGTGACGTCCGTCGAGCACATCCCCGGCGGCTTTGTTCCGGCTTTCAACAAGGAGAGCGAGAACAACGAGCGCGTAGTCTGGCATTTCGACACCGAACTCGGCGACATCGAGATGATCCAGATCGCCGGCGCGGTCGCCCGCCGCATCGTGCCCTACATCCCCGCGGGCACGAAGGTCGAGCAGGGCGACCGTATCGGTCTGATCCGCTTCGGCTCGCGTGTCGACCTCTACCTGCCCGAGGGCGTGGAGGTCGCGGTCGAGGTCGGACAGAAGACCGTGGCTGGGGTGACTCGCATTGACCGTGATTGATCCGGAGACCCAGGCGGGCTGGGTGCCCGAGGCCGACGAAGTGGACGAAGAGGAGGAGATGCCCCTCTCTCTCCGTCTGTCGATAGCGGACACCCTCACCCTGGGCAACGCCACGTGCGGGTTCATGGCGGTGTACTTCACGACCACCGGCATCCTGATCCCGCACCTGACGGGGAACGACGCGTCCGCGGGCATGGCCCGGCACAGCGCCGCCACGGCCGTCATCCTGATGCTCTGCGCGGCCGTCTTCGACCTGTTCGACGGACTGGTGGCCCGCAAGCTGCGCTCCTCCCCCATGGGCGCCGAGCTGGACAACCTCTCCGACCTGATCAGCTTCGGGCTCGCGCCCGCGTACTTCGTCCTCGTCTACGGCATGGTCGCGGACGACGCGCACCAGAGAATGGCGGCGCTCGGGGCAATCGTGGTGCTCCTGGCCGTCGTACTGCGTCTGGCGCGCTTCTCCTGCGTGACCATGAAGGACGGCATGTTCCAGGGCATGCCCAGCCCGTTCGGCGCGCTGACGGTCGTCTCCATCGTGCTGCTGGAGCTGCCCTTCGTGGCGACGCTGCTGGCGATCCTGGGTACGGCGTGGCTGATGGTGAGCCGGGTGGAGTACCCGAAGCCCAGGGGGCGCCTGGCCGGGGCCATGCTGGCCTGGATCGTGCTGTCGATGGGCCTGCTGGCGGCCTGGGCCTTCGACGCGCCCAGCGGGCAGCTGCTGCTGCAGACGGGATGTGCGCTGCAGCTGGTCATGGGCGCGGTGATTCCGCTGTTCGCCACGGCTCGGCGGGTGAACAACTTCCGCGACAACCGCCGGGAGGCGCGGGCGGCGCAGTTGCCGTAGCGGCGCTTGTACGAGGGGCCCCGGACCGTTGGCTGGTCCGGGGCCCTTTCGCTTGTGTGGGCGACCTGGGGGCTCCGCCCCCAGGGACCTCAGCCCAGGTAGTCCTCGGCGATGCGCACGGCGACCCCCTCCAGAATCGGCCCGGCATCCGCGATGCACCTGGCCACGTCCGGCTCGACGGAGGTCAACGGGTACGCCCTCTCGATCCCCGCCCGCAGCAACGCCTCCGGCGACAGAGCGAGCCGACCGCACACCGCCACCACGGTCCTCCCCGCGGAGCGAGCCGCCGCGGCCACCCCCGCCGGCGCCTTCCCGTGCAGCGTCTGCTCGTCCAGCGACCCCTCACCGGTGATCACCAGCGAGGCCCGCTCCAGCGCGGGCGCGAAGCCCAGCACGTCCAGCATGACCTCGATACCGGCCCGGAAACGGGCGCCCAGCAGCAGCGCGCCATAGCCGATGCCGCCCGCCGCTCCCGCGCCCGGCGACGCCGCGTACTCCGCAGCGCGCGGCCCCACCTCGGCCTCCAGCACCTTGGCGAAGTGGGCGAGGGCCGCGTCCAGGGTCTCCACGTCCTCCGGCGAGGCGCCCTTCTGCGGGCCGTACACCGCCGGCGCGCCCTTCGGCCCGGTCAGCGGATTGTCGACGTCGCTGGCCAGCACCAGCTCCACCGAGGACAGGCGCGGGTCCAGGCCGGACAGGTCGGTGCGGGCGAGCTCCGCCAGCCCGCCGCCGCCCGGCGCCACCGGCTCGCCGCTCTCGTCCAGGAAGCGCGCGCCCAGCGCGGACAGCATGCCCGCGCCGCCGTCCGTCGTGGCGCTGCCGCCGACGCCGAACACGATCGTCCGGGCGCCCGCGTCCAGCGCGGCCCGCAGCAGCTCGCCGGAGCCGTACGTGGAGGCCGTCAGGGGCGCGAAGACCCCGGCCGGCAGGCGCTGGAGGCCGCTCGCCTCCGCCATCTCCACCACCGCGGTCTCCCCGCGCAGCGCGAACGCGGCGGTCACCTCCTGGCCCAGCGGCCCGGCGACCCGTACCTCCCGGCGCTCGAAACCGGCCGCGACCGCCGCGTCCACGGTCCCGTCGCCGCCGTCGGCAACGGGCAGCGCCTCGACGTGAACACCCGGCACGACCCGGCGCAGCCCGGCCGTCACCCGCTCGGCGACCTGCACGGCCGTCAGCGAGCCCTTGAACTTGTCCGCGGCGATGAGCACCCGACGGGTCTCGTTCACTGCAGCGTCCGCCACCTTGCTTTCCCCTTGCTCTCCGGGCCCCGCGCACGTCGGGGCCAGTCGCGCCGCTGCGACCTTAACCGCAGGAGACCCCCCTCGTCATGCCCCGACCGAAGGCTGGGCAGCGGCTGGGAAGACCCTGGGGAAAACGGGTAGACCCCAGCCATGACCAGCCCGCGCCCGCAGCCCGCCGGCCTCCCCGCCCTCGCCGACCGCATCCACGGCGGCTGGCTCGGCCGGATCGCGGGCAACATGCTCGGCAAGCCGGTGGAGCAGGGCGAGGTGTGGACCCGCGAGCGCATCGACCGCTACCTCCGCAAGGCCGAGGCGCTGCCGCTCACCGACTACCTGCCCGAGCCCGCCGACCCGGACGAGACCGCCGTACTGCGCCCGGAGTGGCGGGACTGCGTGCGCGGCCGGATCCACGGCAGTGTGCGCGACGACGACGTCGACTACGCGATCCTCGGCCTGCACCTGCTGGAGACGTACGGCTTCGGCTTCAGCACCGAGCAGGTCGGCGAGCTGTGGCTGCTGCGGCTGCCGTATCTGCAGACCTTCACCGCGGAACGGGCGGCCTACCGCAATCTCGCGAACGGGCTGAAACCACCGCTGACGGCGACGTACGACAACCCGTACCAGGAGTGGATCGGCGCGCTGATCCGCGCCGACGTCCACGGCTGGACCCGCCCCGGCGACCCGGCCGGCGCCGCCGGCCTGGCCCGGCGGGACGCGGTGCTGTCGCACACCGGCAACGGCGTGTACGGCGCCATGTGGGCGGCGGCGCTGATCGCGGCGGCCTTCACCGCCCCCGCCGTGCGGGACGCACTCGACACGGCACTCGGCGTGATCCCGGCGAGCAGCCGGCTCGCCCGTACCGTACGGCGGGTCATGACCCTGCACGAGACGCGGCTGCCCTGGGAGGAGACCCTGGCCACGCTGGCCGCGGAGACCGCCGGACTCGGCTGGATCCACACCGTCCCGAACGCCGCCGTCCTCACCGCCGGACTGCTGTACGGCGAGGGCGACTTCACCCGGACCATCGCCCTGACCGTGCGCGGCGGCCTGGACACCGACTCCAACGGGGCCACGGCCGGCTCGGTGGCCGGGGTGCTCACCGGCGCGGCCGCGATCCCGGCCCAGTGGAAGGACCCGCTGCAGGACACGGTACGGAGCGCGGTGTTCGGCTTCGACGGCGTACGGATCAGTGCGCTGGCCGAACGCACCCTGCGCCTGGCGACGGCCGGCCCGTAGCCGCCCGGCGCCTGGTTACCCTTCCCCAATGACCACGACTCCTGACTTCGCCGCGTACATCGCGAGCCTGCCCCGAGTCCTCGCCGGCGCGGCCGCGCTCTTCCGGGACGCCGAGGGGCGCGTGCTGCTGGTAGAGCCCAACTACCGCGAGGGCTGGGCGCTTCCGGGCGGCACGATCGAGTCGGACGACGGGGAGACCCCGCGCCAGGGCGCGCGCCGCGAGACGCTGGAGGAGATCGGCCTCGACCGGGAGCCGGGCCGGCTGCTGGCGGTGGACTGGGTGCACGGCGCGGGCCGGCCCCCGCTGGTGGCGTACCTGTACGACGGCGGTGTCCTGACGGAGGCCGACCTGAAGGCGATCCGCCTCCAGGAGGAGGAGCTGCTGTCCTGGCGCCTGGTACCGCGCGAGGAGATCACCGACCACCTCCCCGGTGCCCTCGGCCGCCGGGTCCTGACCGCCCTGGACATCCTCGCGGACGGCTCCGGCACCGCGGAACTGGAGAACGGCCACCGCGTGGCCTGACCGGCCCGGACCCCTGAGCAGAGCATGGACAGAAGCAACCTCGCGCCATGACCGATGACTTGGTACAGCACCCCGGTCCTGCCGCACGGCTTCACCCAGGGCAGAACGCCGTTGCCTTCCCCCCGCGCCCCGGATCCCTAGGCTGAAGGGGTGAGCACTCATGCGCCGAACGAAGCCCGCGTCATCCCGCTGCGCCCGCACACCTCGCCGCCCGGTTCCGGTGGGGCGACCCGCGCCCCGCAACGACCGGAGGGAGCCCCACCGACACCCGCGCCGAGGGAACCCCTGTGGCGCGACCTCGTCGGCGATGTGCTGCGGCGCGAGCGACTCGCCCAGGAGCGCACGCTGAAGGACGTCGCGGAGGCGGCCCGGATCTCGATGCCGTACCTGTCGGAGCTGGAGCGCGGACGCAAGGAGGCCTCCTCCGAGGTACTGGCGGCCGCCGCCCGCGCCCTCGGGCTCGGCCTCGCCGACCTGCTCTCGCTCACCCAGGACGAGCTGGCCCGGTACACCCGGAGCCGGGTGGGCCCGGGCCGCACGTCGCCCACGGCGCGGTACGACGGCCTCTGCCTCGCGGCCTGACCGGACCGGCGGCCGGTACGACGGGGCACACCACCGCCGTACCGGCCGGCTCGCCCGCTTCGGCCACGGTCGAAGGCCCGGGTCAGACGAACGCGAGCCGTCGGCTCAGCACCTCGTCGGCGAGCCCGTAGGCGACGGCCTCCTCGGCGGTGAGCACCTTGTCCCGGTCCATGTCCGCGCGCAGCGTCGCCACGTCGTGATGTGTGTGCCGGGACAGGACCTCCTCCACCTGCGAGCGGATACGGACCATCTCCTTGGCCGCGAGGCTGAGGTCGGAGACCGTCCCCTGCCGGCCGCCGCTGGCCGGCTGGCCGAGCAGCACCCGCGCGTGCTGGAGCACGAACCGTCGCCCGGGATCTCCGCCGGCCAGCAGCACCGCCGCCGTCGACGCCGCCTGACCGACGCAGAACGTGGAGATGGGCGCCTGCACGAACGTCATCGTGTCGTAGATCGCCATCAGCGAAGTGAACGATCCACCGGGCGAGTTGAGATAGATCGAGATCTCGTGCTCCGGGTTCGCCGACTCCAGATGCAGGAGTTGCGCGATGACCACATTGGCGACCCCGTCGTCGATCTCGGTCCCGAGGAAGATGATCCGCTCGTTCAGCAACCGGCTGAAGACGTCGTAGGACCGCTCACCCTGCGCGGTCCGCTCGATGACGTAAGGAACCGTGTACGACCCCATGTCACAACCCCATCCGTCGGCGCGACGTGGCCGGGCGGATGTCGGTGAGCGACTCCACCACCCGGTCCACGATCCCGTACTCCCTGGCCTGCTCGGCCGTGAACCAGCGGTCCCGGTCGCCGTCCCGCGCGATCGTCTCCTCGCTCTGCCCGGTGTGCTCGGCGGTGATCCGCTCGATGGCCTGCTTGGTGAACTGGAGGTTCTCCGCCTGGATCTCGATGTCCGCGGCGGTGCCACCGATGCCCGCGGACGGCTGGTGCATCATGATCCGCGCGTTCGGCAGCGCGAACCGCTTGCCGGGCGCCCCCACGGTGAGCAGGAACTGGCCCATGCTGGCGGCGAACCCCATCGCCAGCGTCGAGACGTCGTTCGGGATGAGCCGCATGGTGTCGTAGATGGCGAGACCCGCGGTGACCGACCCGCCGGGGCTGTTGATGTACAGGCTGATGTCGGTGCGCGGGTCCTCCGCCGACAGCAGCAGGAGCTGCGCGCACACCCGGTTGGCCGACACGTCGTCGACCTGTGTGCCGAGCAGGACGATCCGCTGGGCGAGCAGTTGTGCCGCGAGATGGTCGTCGAAGCGGCTGGGCGGTGTGTCGCCCTCCTCCGCGCGGGGCGGGAGTGTGGTGAGTGGAGTCATCTGGTCTCCTTGTCGAGGCGGGGATGCCGTCGACTCCACTGTTGGCCTCGGGAGACCCCGGGATGCGGTTTCTCTGCCCGCCGCAGATTCGCCACGGGCAGAGACGAGGGCGCAGCCGTGCCCCGATATCCGCTCGCTCCGAGCAGGCAAGCGTCCTACGCTCGCCCCATGAACAGGCCACTCGTCGCCATCCTCAGCGGCGCAGGGATCTCCACCGAGCAGAGCATGGGCAGAAGTAACCTCGCGCCATGACCCAAGACTTAGTTCAGCGGGCGCACTGGGGCGACCTGGACGGGCAGAACTGGGCGGTGCTGGTTCGGCTGTCCCTGGAACCGGACGCCGACGAACTGCCCTCCTCGGCTCCGAGCGCAACGCCGTCGGTCGGCTCGTCCGAAGACGGCCCGAAGTGGCGTCCGGCGACGGGCAGGGACATCAAGAGCCGCGAGGAACGGGAGAAGGACGGCCGCCGGTTCGTCGAGAGTCGCGGGGGCCGGCATGTCTACACGTACGAGGAACCCGACACATCGGCGTGGAAGCGCAAGCGCGTACGGCAACCTGATGGCACGGTCGCCTATCGAGTGATCCGGCCGGTGTTCGAAGGGGCGTTGGAGGACCTCAAGCGCGGCACAACACCGGACGGTCAACGCCTGGACGGTCTCATCGTCTACGACATCGACCGTCTGACGCGCGACAACCGCCACCTCGAAGACGCCATCGAAGTGGTGGAGAACTTCCGCCGCCCGATCATCGACATCACCGGCACCCTTGATCTCCTCACGGACAACGGCCGGACAGTCGCACGCCTGCTCGTTACCGTGGCCAACAAATCGAGCGCCGACACGGCCCGGCGCGTCCGGCGCAAGCACCGCGCCCTGCAGCAAGCAGGGATCCCCACAGGGAGCACCCGGCCCCTTCGGCTACAAGGACGACAGGCGCACGCTCGAACCCAAGGAAGCAGCCGCGCTCCGCAAAGCCGTCGAGCGTGTTCTCACGGGGGCCTCCCCGCGAACGATCGCGGCCGACTGGAACAAGCACGACGGTGCTGGGCAACCGGTGGAGCAAGGAGGAAGCAGGTTCTCCGCCAGGCCCACACACCCCCCGTGCGTCGGGTGTGCCGGGAAATCCGGAGTGGGCACGAGAGCGCGCGGTCGGTGGAACGGCTTTGGGGTGACGCTGCTTTGGCGCGAGTGATCATGGCCCCGTAAGCTTCCGGCGCGTCGGGCAGTCTGTGGACCTGCCCGGTGAAGCACGACGTTTGGGCCATGATCTTCGAGGCTCGCGCCAAAGTGGCTGGCTAAAGTCGCGGAGCCGACCGCCCCAGCCACGACGTACTCCTTCTCCTCCATCACCCGATCGAGTGCCTCGCTCACGTCAGTGCTCGTGACCACTCGAAGCGGGCGATTGACCTGCGTTCTTGACCGTCAGCGGCAGCAACTCCTTGCCGGTCGGGCCTACTTGTACCCAAGTATCCATCTGCCGGCAGGTAGCTTCCCACATCCGCACCTTTGCCGAGCCGACGGTGGTCGCCCACCTCCTGTC
Source organism: Streptomyces sp. NPDC001093 (assembly GCF_040298985.1). Lineage (NCBI taxonomy): Bacteria > Bacillati > Actinomycetota > Actinomycetes > Kitasatosporales > Streptomycetaceae > Streptomyces > Streptomyces sp. NPDC001093. Next base: position 12,950 of record NZ_JBEPBF010000080.1, read on the forward strand.
GCCGCCTGCATCGCTCCCTCGGCCGGCGTTCCTCGGCTCGCCTCACACACAGTCGAGGACGCGTGGCCCCTCGTGTCCACGCAGAGCTCGACCTTGCTCAGGGACACATACCGACGGTTAGCCCCCGCGAAGGCCCCAGCGCAGTGACTGGTGACCGCGCCGACCCCGCCCCCGTCACGAGCGGCTATCCACGCGGGCGGCGGAGTCTCAATGACCAGGTCAAGCCTGTGGGGCGCCGTTCATCGGTTGAGAACGGCGCCACGTGCAGGCGTAGCGCGACGCTGCCCCTCGATGCGAACTATGGGCGGGGGCGGTCGCTGAAGTCTGCCCGGCTGATCAGACGTTCGCTCGTGGGTGGGGTTGGTCGGCTGCGGTTGCGGCGATTGCTGTACTTCGCTGATGTACGCCACACCCCAGCGGCAGGCCCGGCCGTCGACCGCCGGCGCGGGGCGCCCTCCACGTCCGTCACACGCGGGTGGTGTGTTGGTCCAGGATGGCCCGAAGCCGGTCGAGGTCCTCGGCCTCATGCACGCCCCGCTTGGGCAGGACTTCGAGCCACATGATGTTGGGGTCACGGCTGAGCAGGACGAAGTGGTCCGTCGTCTCCCGGTAGCCCTGGTAGACGGACCACTTCTGGACCAGCGTGCTGTGGTCGCTGCGGCAGGTGATCCCGGCCGCAGACACGGTGGCGCGGTACTCACCTTGCCATCCGATGATCCGCTGTATGTAGGCGACGTGCAGCCGTGGGTAGCCCCACATCCACAGGACGACGAACAAGAGCAGACCGGTCGAGATCACGTCGATAGTGATCAGCCAGAACCCTATCCCCAACGCGAGGAGCACGCCCCGCAGCACCAGCTTGGTCCGCTTGACCCGGTCGCGGACCCGCAGGCCGACCCGTGTGTCGGCAGGCTGCGGCCGGTACACCAGCTGGACCGCGGACTGTTGGTCCACGACATCGTCAGAGGTTTCCGCGCTGCTGTCGCTACCTTCGGTCCTGCCGCCCTTGGCCATGATCCCTCCCCGGTACGAAGATCGCGGGATCCTATCGAACCTCAGTACTGGACTACTGGAAGAGCCTCTACTCGCGATCCAACTGCAGCCTCGAAAACCGTCGTGGCAGCGATGTCACCGTGGATTCAAATCCCACCGCCTCCGCGCGATGAGCAGTGAGAACGGCCCCTGACCTGAGTGTTTGGTCAGGGGCCACTCTCTTGTCCGGCTACCGTTACTGCCCGGTGTTCCCCGTGGTTTCCCGCTCTCTCGGGCACGCGAGGGGCACGTACCCGGTGCGCAGGAGGAGTGCCACGACGGGCTCGCTCGCTTTGCGTTTGTCGCCCGTACTGGGTCGCATCACCGGACGAAGTGTCGGTGAGAGCGCCGGGACCAGCGCACACCGAATAGGACCAGGTCTGCCACGAAGACCACGATGCCGATGATCAGGAGGTAGGACAGCCCCGCCGCCACCGTGCCGATGATTCCCAGGACGATGGCCACGAGGATCAGGAACAGGAAAAGCGCCATGGTGAGCACATCCTCAAGCCTCCGCTGTGACCAGCGATTTGGTCAGGCTTCGGCGCTCTTGCGATGGAGGCCGGTCAGCGGCGTGCGAGGCGGCGCCCCTTACCGCGCTCGTAAGGCCTCTCGTAGTGTTTGAAGACCTCTTCTTCCCGCTCGACCGGCAGGACGTCATCCATGCCTATGGACGGCGCCTTCCTCACCAGCCCTCTCCCGTGCGCCACCTTCACGTAGCCGGGGCCCAGCGTTGCTTCGTCGAGGGGCACGAAGACCAGTCGGTGTCGAGTCGGCAGGCCGGTACGGACGGTGGCCATGGTCGGCGCGTCGGTGGTGGTGTCCACGTAGACCGCTTCCAGGGCTCCGATCTTGTGTCCCTTGGGATCGATCACGTCCCGGTTGCGCCACTCGCGGATATCGGCTGAATGGATCATGCCCTGCTCCTTGCGGCCCGCGCCTCCCGCAGGCACTGCATCCGATCGGAGAGGTGACTGCGCGAGGTTTACACCTTTTCATCGTACTCTGACCGCTGGTGCATGCTGTCGAGAACGCCTGATCGCAGGCCGTCGCCTCCCGGCCAACCCACCACTCACCCCAGCTCCCATCCCGTTCGCCGTCGACCCACACACCGTGGAGCAGGCGTGGCTCATGGCGTCCAGGTGGAGCGCGCCACTGTACGAACGACTGTGAGGATTCACCGCGGCGCTGCTCGGCAGGCCTGACCCACCGAACATTGACGCTTCGAGCTGAGGCGGGCCAGGAAGGCGGTCAGATCATCCAGGTCGGCGGCCGCATGCCCCATGTCCGCCTCCTTTGCCAGCGCCGGGAATACCAGGGCGCAGGGCGCGAAAGACGTCGTAGTCCCTTACGGCTTCAACCGATAGTTTTTCTTCGTTATCCAGAACGACTACTACACGTTTCATGGGATACAGGTAGAAGCGCTCTTCGTTTATCCCTGGCCGACCCGCATAAACCTTTCGCACTGCCTCTTGCCGATCGTAACGAATACAAATCTGCAAGCCTCAGGGTTTTCGCGGGAGCACAGTAAGAACCCGGACAACGTGATCCCGGAATTCCTCCATGAAATCTCGGAGGAAGCGTTCCGTATGCTCGTCGACGACTTCACCGTTACTGGTGAAAACATCGGGCTTGAATCTGACATAGGCCTCCGGTGCATTCATTTGCGGCGAGTCGCAGAAGCTTAGGACACCGCGCAGACTCTGCTGGGCGAGGGCAGTGCCGAGGGCACCCGGCGACGCTCCGATCACAGCGGAGGGCTTGTGCGCGAATGAGTTGCTCCCCCAGGGGCGACTGGCCCAGTCGATGGCGTTTTTGAGGGCACCCGGAATCGATCGGTTGTACTCAGGGGTCACAAATAGGAGGGCGTCTGCGGAGGCGATGGCATCCTTGAGCGCCTTACCCTCGGCAGGGTAGTCGCTGTCGTAGTCGTAACTATAGAGGGGAAGATCCTTGATCGGAATCTCAAAGAATTCCAAATCAGCCGGGGCCAGCCGGATCAGAGCCTTCGAGAGCGTCCGATTGATGGAGTGAGTCGCCAGACTTCCCACGAAGTAGCCGACCCGGTACGTCGTCATCTGTTCCTCGATTCAATGCGCGTATTACGCTCTTTCGTATCGCCCGCTCGGACGGGCAGGGAGTTGTGCAAGGAACGAAACCACGGTCGGGAGTGGAGCGCGTGCTGACAGGTCCGTCCAGGTGACTGCGTGCGTCCACCGTGGCCCGCCCGCGTTCTTCGGCGCCGGCACAGTGGGCGTCGAGAACCACAGCCGTGCAACCCGCGCGGGCGCCGCGAGGCGGTCGATTGCTGCTGTGCTGCGGATCAGAGGCGAACCGGCCGGAAGCTCATCAGCTCGTGCGAGTCGGTTCCCCGAGGTGGGTGAGTGCGGCTGTGACGAGGGCCTGGACGCCGGTGTCCAGTGTGGGCTGCAGGACCGGTGCGAAGCGGGGGCTGTGGTTGACGGAGATGTCCTGGGCCACGGTGCCGCGTTGCCGGGCGGCCTGGTAGGCGTCCGGATCCACACAGCCCAGGGCCCAGTAGGTGTACGGGGCGCCGAAGGCGTCCGGGATCCGACTGAAGTCCTCGCTAGCGCTCTGCAGCTCGACAGTGACCGCGCGCTCTCCGAACATCGCGGCGAAAGCGGCGGAGACCTCGCGGGTCACCACGTCGTCGTTGACAGTCGGCGGAAAGCGGGTGCCCTCCTCGATCTGCGGCGCGCGAATCGCCCCGGAGGCGTCACACTCGGCATGGACGATGCGCCGCACGGCTGCCAGGACGGCCCGCCGGGTCTCGTCGTCGTACGTGCGCACGTTCACCAGCAGTTCGGCCGACTCCGGAATCACGTTGCCGCTCGAGCCCGCCTGGACGGAGCCCACCGTGACCACGACCGGCTGGGTGGCGGCCAGCTCGCGCGAGACAATGGTCTGGAGCCGGACGACGATCATCGAGGCGATCACCACGGGGTCGATGGCGGCCTGGGGTGCCGAGCCGTGAGCGCCCCGGCCATGGACAGTGATCTTCACATTGTCCGCCGCGGAGAGAAAGGACCCGGCGCGCGTGCCGACCTGCCCAGCCGGATAGGGAAGCACATGCTGGGCGAAGGCGACGTCCGGGCGAGGAACACGGTCGGTCAGCCCGTCGGCGAGCATCCGGTCAGCACCGTCCCCCGGCTCCTCGGCAGGCTGGAACAAGGCCACCAGCGTGCCCTGCCACGCCCCCGTCGCGGCGGCCATGAGCCGCGCAGCCCCCAACAGGCAGGTGACGTGCATGTCGTGACCGCAGGCATGCGCCACGGGCACCCGGCGGCCGGAAGCGTCCGTGGCTTCGGCTGTGCTGGCGTAGGTCAGACCGGTCTCCTCAAGGACCGGCAGAGCGTCCATGTCGGCCCGCAGCAAAACGGTCGGGCCCTCTCCGTTGGCCAGCACACCGATCACACCGGTGCCGCCGATCCCCTTGTGCACCTGGTAGCCACAGTTTCTCAGGCGTTCCGCCACCTGGGTCGCGGTGCGGTGCTCCTGGTGTCCCAGCTCGGGGTGGGCGTGCAGGTCCTTGTAGACCTTTTCAAGCTCGGAGCGGATGTCACCGAGCCCGGCCAGGACAGCATCCGCGGTGTCCTTGGGCGTCATGGCTGTGTACTCCTTCCTCCCTATCGGTGGGTGATCGCAGCGCCCGTTCATGTCAGGGATCCCGGTCCTTGGTCGACCCCGGCCGCCAGTCGCGGCTGCCCGGCAGCTTCCAGCCCCAGTGGAATGCGGCCAGCCGCAGCGAGATGCCAACCGTGATTCCGGCCAGTACGCCTACGGTGGATGCGCCGAACCGGCTGCAGACCACCATCACCGCGCTCACCACGATCGCGACGGTCGCGTACAACGGCGTGCCGCCGAAGACGGAAGGGGTCCGCGCGAGCAGCAGGTCCCGGATCGCCCCGCCGCCGACCGCTGTGATGGTGCCCAGGAGCACGGCCGGCAGCCAGCCCAGGCCGACAGCGAGCGTCTTCTGCGCCCCGGCGACCGCCCAGACGCTCAGCGCCGAGGCATCCAGGAGGTTGAAGGCCCAACCGGACGTGTGGCGGCTCAGATCGGCTACGAAAGCCAGCAGGGTGCCGGCAGTGGCGACCGTGAGATAGGTGTAGTCGGTCAAGGCCACGGGCGTGCCGTGCTGCAACAGGGTGTCGCGGAGGATTCCACCGCCCAGGCCGGAGACGATGCCGATGACCAGGAAGCCGAACAGATCCAGACGACTGGCCCGGGCCAGCACCCCGCCGAGCGTGCCGTTGGCGAACACCCCGCTCAGGTCCAGCGCCCGGGTCAGCTCGGTCACGCTCTCAGGCGACAACGACCGGGCCACAGACACCAGCGTCTCCCTTCACACTTCCGCCATCGAAGCAGCCAAAGGCGCTACGTGCCCGCCGGGCATGGCATGCGAGGCAGCTTCTCCAACCACTGGCCAGCCGGACTGCGACTGTGGCGTCCGCTCACAGGTCAGGTGCCGTATGGGTGAGGAGATCGACTGAGCAGGTCACCCCCGAGCAGGGAGTGGTCGGTTTCAACGAGCGGCCATCATTTCCACACCAGGCACCCAGACGGCCCAACGGATCGACTGGGATTCCAGCCGGCCCCTCAAACGAGCGCATCCGCACCAGCTACGGACTGACCGTGCACGGCGGCATGCGGGTCACGTTCGAGGGACCGCCCCGGTGTCATCGCCGACTGCGAGGATGACCGCCTGCGAATTCTCCACGACGGCGGCCGGTATCCGATCTTCTGCTTGGCTCCTCAACCTTGCCGAGCTTGGCAGCTTCAGCAACCCGCCAACGAGACCTCCTACGCGCTGTTGCCGGCCAGTTCGGCGGAGGTTCGACAAGCTGGTACGGACCTCAAACCCACTCCACCTCGGAGACGATCCGCGAGGCGCGCCTTGGGCTCGGCAGCGGAGTGCGGGAGGGCGCCAACGGCGCTGACGAGCGAGGGACCGAAGCGCCGGCCGCAGCCAGCGCAGCCGCCACCTCGTCCTCACTCGCCCCCGCCAGCGCCTCCATCACCCGATCGAGTGCCTCGCTCACGTCAGTGCTCGTGACCACTCGAAGCGGGCGCCTGACCAGCGTTCTTGACCGTCAGCGGCAGCAACTTCTTGCAAGTCGGGCCTACTTGTACCCAAGTATCCATCTGCGGGCAGACGCCGCACGCCGATCGGGCACGAGACGCCGATCTCGCCCAGCCCGCAGTGCTCGGGAGGATTCTTGTCGAGGCACTGCTGGTGGTGGCAGCAGTCGGCCGCGTAGAAGCCGCCCCCTGCGGCGACGACCCGCCGTGCCGTCGCGGAAGCTGAGCCAGGCGAGCTTCCCGATCACGAGGAAGTCCCCGTCGTCGGCCTCGATGAGGTCCGGACAGGACCGCCCCGTCGCACTGCCCCGCTCGGCGGGCGTCGATCCGATCCGGCGCATGAGGGCTCCTTGGTGACAGGATCGGTGCCATGGGCACCGAGAGGGTGTGGGCGTACCGAGTGGAGGAGCCACACGGCTCGCACGGCTGGCGCCCCCACGGCGGCCCTTCCCACCGGTGGCGGGGAAGAGTCACCACCGAGTCCCGGAGCGAGGATGCCAAATACGTCGCCGCCCTCGTCGTCTCCGACCTTGTGACCGAGTGGAAGGTAAACGGCATCAGCGAGCAGCACGTGCGCGTGATCGTGTGGGCGGGCGAAGAAGGCACTGGCCCCGAGGACGCGGTCTTCACGCTGGAGATCCAGCCCGGCGTCGACGGAAAGTGACCAATCGCGGCCGGATCCGCGCACTGCCGGGATACCGGCCCGGTCGTCGAGTCGATGGTCACATGATCCGCTGGGCAGGCCCTAGTCCGCCCGGGCGGCCGCGAGGTGGGCATCCACGGCGACGACACCGTCGACGCCCTGGCACAGGCCCACGACCACCGGCACAAGACGCGATTCCGGGACGTGACCCCGCAGGGTAACGGCACCGTCCCGGACCTCGACCGCTACGGTGCCCTCTTCCAGGCTGAGGATGCGCCCCAGGACGTCCCGCTCGACCTCGCCGCGGATTTCAACGTCGGAGCGGATGAAGGCGGTCAGTAGGTCGCTACGGCTGACGATGCCGGTCAGAAGCCCGTGGTCGCCGACGACCGGCAGTTGCTTGACGTGCCGCCTGTGGAGTTCCCGCGCGGCCCGGGGGATCGTCCAGTCGGCACGGGCGGTGAAGACAGGGCTGCTCATGAGCGCGCCCGCGGTCCGGGCCCGAGCCTTGCCCCACGCGCGCTCGTCATTCCCGTCCCGCCCCTGCGGATCGGGCATGCCGGTCTCGTGCCGCAGCACGTCGGACGCGGACACGACGCCGATGGGGACGCCCTCGTCATCGATGACCGGGGCCGCGGCGATGTCGTTCGCGTCCAGCAGGGAGGCGATCTCGTGGAACGGTGTGTCGGTGTGGAGGGTGATGACTTCTTCGGTCATCACGTCGCCGACCGTGCGGCGGTGCAGCATGGCATCCAGCCTCCTCCGCTTCGCGACGGCGCGGCGCCCCGGCCTTCGCGGCCGCTCGTCCAGGCCCGTCTCCCTACCCATGACAACACCGCCCCGCTCCGGTGACCAGTGCGTTCGACCTGGCGGGGAGGGCCAGCGATCCCCCCATTTCCTTCTTGATCGGCCCCGCAATGGGGTTCCCGGCCTCCGGGCCCGGAATGACTGGTCCCCCCTGTTGACCATGATCTGGGGGGTGGTGTCACCGGTCCCGGAGGCACTGGCAGACCGCTGATTAGGGGCATGACCACCGGTTCCCGCCAGGGACTTGGGAGGCTCTTCGTAATGTGGATGCCGGCAGCTGGTGCCGCAGGTGAGGCCGGGACGCTCGACCGGAGGACGCACGTGATCGACACCAGTGACATCGGCGCCTTCCTCGGCCTGGACGTCGGCAAGGGCGAACACCACGCCACCGCCGTCACCCCGGCAGGGAAGAAAGCCTTCGACAAGCGGCTACCCAACAGCGAACCCAAGCTGCGGGAACTCTTCGAGAAGCTGCAGGCCAACCACGGCACCGTGCTCGTGGTCGTCGACCAGCCCGCCTCCATCGGCGCCCTGCCCCTGGCCGTCGCCCGGGATGCCGGCTGCCAGGTGGCCTATCTGCCGGGCCTGACCATGCGGCGGATCGCCGATCTCTACCCCGGCGAAGCCAAGACGGATGCCCGCGACGCGTTCATCATCGCGGACGCCGCCCGCGCCATGCCGCACACGCTCCGCGCCCTCGAGCTGGAAGACGAGACCGTCGCCGAGCTGGAGATGATCGCGGGCTTCGACGACGACCTCGCCGGCGAGGCGACCCGCATCAGCAACCGGCTGCGCGGCCTGCTCACCCAGATCCATCCCTCGCTGGAGCGAGTCCTGGGCCCACGCATCCAGCACCCGGCCGTGCTGCTGATGCTCGACCAGTTCGGCTCGCCCGCCCAGTTGAGAAAGGCCGGACGCCGCAGGCTGGTCAATCTGATACGGGCCAAAGCCCCGCGGATGGCCGAGCGCCTGGTCGACGACGTCTTCACCGCGCTCGACGAACAGACCGTCGTCGTTCCCGGCACAGACGCGGCCGCGCTGATCGTCCCCAGCCTCGCCAATCAGCTGAAATCGGTGCTCGACCAGCGCAAACTCCTCGCCGCCCGGATCGAGGAACTGCTGGAGGCCCACCCTCTTTCCAAGGTCCTGACCTCCATGCCCGGGATCGGGGTCAGGACCGGAGCCAGGATCCTCATCGACGTCGGCGATGGCAGCAGTTTTCCGTCCGCCGCCCACCTCGCGGCCTACGTCGGGCTCGCCCCGGCGACCCGAAGCTCCGGATCCTCGATCCGCGGAGAACAACCCTCCCGGAGAGGAAACAAGCAGCTCAAACGAGCCTTCTTCCTCTCCGCATTCGCGGCCCTGACCGACCCGGCCTCCCGCGCCTACTACGACAAGAAGATCGCCCAGGGAAAGCACCACACCCAAGCCCTCCTCTGCCTCGCAAGACGCCGAGCCGACGTGCTCTTCGCGATGCTCCGCGACGGCACCTTCTACGACCCCCAACCCGCCCCCACGGGCTGACGAAACCCATAGGGGCACCCCCCCCGCGCACGCCACTACGGGCCCGCAGTGGAGAACGGCGCCCCCGCCATCCCTGTGCCGGCCGCCCCCCGCCAGAGGCATCGCCTCGACCGCGAAGCCGCACTATGCGGTGCCCGACTCATGGCCACTGGCCCTATCCGCATGTGGACGCGCGTCGGCACAGCGCGGGCGGAGCGGGCCGAAGGCAGGAGCGTAGCCGGGTGTCTTGAAACTAGCGAAGAATGTCGTAACTCAGCCGTAGCGAGCTCAGACCGATTCCACCTCTGAGCAGACATTCGAGGAACCCGCAGGCTCCGGCAAGGGCGTGCGAAGACTGCGCTTCGGGGCCGAGCGGCGACGACCAGAAGAGCCGGCAGCAGTCAGCGCAGCCGCTACCTCCTCCTCGCTTGCCCCCGCCAGCGCCTCCATCACCCGATCGAGTGCCTCGCTCACGTCAGTGCGCGTGATCACTCGAGGCGGGCGCTTGACCTGCGTTCTTGACCGTCAGCGGCAGCAACTTCTTGCCGGTCGGGCCTACTTGTACCCAAGTATCCATCTGCGGGCAGACAGCGCAGTCGATCTCGTCGACCAGCACCACCGACGACCAAGGGGCTCACCCGATACCCGTTCGCCCCGGCGATGCAGGCGTCCTACTCTCGGTCCATGAACAGCCCTCTCGTGGCCATACTCAGTGGCGCAGGCATCTCCACCGATTCAGGGATCCCTGATTATCGGGGTCCGAACGGGCTGTGGCGGCGGGATCCGGAAGCCGAGAAGCTCGTCACGTACGAGCCCTACATGGGCGATCCGGAGATCCGTCGGCGGTCCTGGCAGATGCGTCGGAAGAACCGCGCGCTCCACGCCCAGCCGAACGCCGCGCACCGAGCCGTCGCCGAGCTGGAGCAGTCCGGCATCCCGGTCCGGGTCATCACGCAGAACGTAGACGGACTGCATCAGCTCGCCGGCATGCCCGCCCGCAAAGTGCTCGAACTGCACGGCAGCGCACGCAGTGTCGTGTGCACCCGGTGCCACGCGCGCGGACCGATGGAGGACGCTCTCGCCCGCGTCGAGGCAGGTGAGGACGACCCGGCCTGTCTGGCGTGCGGGGGCATCCTCAAGTCCGCGACCGTGATGTTCGGCGAGCGGCTGGACCCGGTCGTCCTGGGCGAGGCGGTGTCGATCACCAAGGCGTGCACCGTGTTCGTCGCCGTCGGCAGCAGCCTGCAGGTGCAGCCCGCCGCCGGCCTGGTCGGGGTCGCCGCCGACAACGGAGCCCGGCTCATCATCGTCAACGCCGAGCCGACACCGTACGACGACCGCGCCGACGAGGTGATCCGCGAGCCCATCGGCACCGCCCTGCCCGAACTGCTGCACCGGTTCAGCGCCGAGGGCGCCCCTTAGGACCCGTGCCCGACAGCGGCCGCACGTTCGAAGTCCAGGAGGCGGCGTTTGCGGTCCAGGCCGCCGCCGTAGCCGGTGAGGCTGCCGTCGGAGCCGATCACGCGGTGGCAGGGGACGATGATGCCGACGGGGTTGCGGCCGTTGGCGAGGCCGACCGCGCGGGAGGCCTGGGGGCTGCCGAGGGCGTCGGCGAGCCGGCCGTAGGTGCGGGTCTCGCCGTAGGGGATACGGGTGAGCTGTTCCCAGACACTGCGCTGGAACGGGGTTCCCTGCAGGGCGAGTTCGAGGGTGAACTGCTTCAACTCGCCCGCGAAGTAGGACGTCAGCTGCTCCCGCGCCGCGGCGAAGGAGGGCAGGCTGTCGTCCCGGGGGCCGAAGTTCTCCTCGGGCGGGCGGTGTCGCTGGCCGGCCATGTAGAGGCCGCACAGGGTGCCGTCGGCGTCGGCGACCAGGGTGAGCGGGCCGTACGGGCTGTCGATCACGGTGTGGGACATCACGGGGGAACCTTCTTACACGGGCAGGAAGTTGATCGGGTGACCGTCGGTCGCCCACAGGTACTGCACGGCATACGCCCGCCAGGGCCGCCATGCCTCGGCGCGGGTGGTGAGCGCGGCGGGGGTGGAGGGAAGGCCCAGCTCCCGCGCCGCGCGCCGGATGCCGAGGTCCGTGGGGAGGAAGGCGTCGGGGTCGCCGAGGGCGCGCATGGCGATGACGTCGACCGTCCACGGCCCGAAGCCGGGCAGGGAGAGGAGACGGGCGCGGGCTTCCGCCCAGTCGGACTCGACTCCCAAGTGGAGTGTGCCGTCGGCGAGTTCGCGGACCAGGGTGGTGAAGGTGGTGCGCCGCGTGCGGGGCATCGCCAGGGTCTCGGGGTCCACGGCGGCGAGGGCTTCGGGAGAGGGGAAGAGGTGGGTGAGGCCGCCCTCGGGGTCGTCGAGGGGCTTGCCGTGCGCGGTGACCAGGCGGGCCGCGTGGGTACGGGCGGCGGCCGTGGAGACCTGCTGCCCGAGTACGGCGCGCACGGCGAACTCGGCTTCGTCGACCGTGCGCGGCACCCTGCGGCCGGGCGCCTTGTCGACCAGCGGCGCGAGCAGCGGGTCGGTGCGCAGCCGGTCGTCGACGGCGACGGGGTCGGCGTCCAGGTCGAGCATGCGGCGGCAGCGGCTGATCGCCACGGGCAGGTCGCGCAGATCGCTGAGGGTGAGGCGGCAGGCGATGTGGTCGGGGCACGGCGTGAGCGAGACGATCCCGTGGCCGTACGGCAGGCGCAGCGTGCGCCGGTACGCGCCGGTGGGGGTACCTCCCACGCCGTTCAGGCCGTGGGGGAGCCATTCCTCGACGCCGGGTACGGCGGTGGCGGCGAGGTGGCCGAAGAGGTTGGACGGGTTGAGCGGGGCACGGAACGGCAGCCGCAGGCTCAGCACGCCCGGCGTGCCGGCCCCGGACCGCGGCGCACGGGCGCGCAGCTCGCTCGGGGTCAGGGCGAAGACCTCGCGGACGGTGTCGTTGAAGGTGCGGATGGAGGAGAAGCCGGCCGCGAAGGCGATCTCCGCCATGGGCAGCGGGGTGGTCTCGATGAGCAGCCGTGCGGTCTGGGCGCGCTGGGCGCGGGCGAGCGCGAGGGGGCCCGCGCCGAGTTCGGCGAGCAGCTGCCGCTCCACCTGGCGGGTGCTGTAGCCGAGCCGGTCGGCGAGTCCGGGCACGCCCTCGCGGTCCACGACCCCGTCGGCGATGAGCCGCATGGCGCGGGCCACCAGGTCGGCGCGCTGGTTCCACTCCGGGGAGCCGGGGCTGGTGTCCGGGCGGCAGCGCTTGCAGGCCCGGAACCCGGCCTGCTGGCAGGCGGCCGCGCTCGGGTAGAACGTCATGTTCTCCGGCTTGGGCGGCACGACGGGACAGCTGGGCCGGCAGTAGATCCGGGTGGTCAGGACGGCCGTGAAGAACCACCCGTCGAACCGCGCGTCCTTGGACTGCACGGCGCGTACGCAGTGCTCCCGGTCGAGGTGCGTCGCTGTCTGCATGCGTCCAGCATCCGCCACCCGGTGCGGCGACCGCTGGCGGAAATCCGACACCAGCGTTCGCCGGCCTGCTGAGGTGCCGATCGCCGCGGTGTTCGGGCTGGGCCCCTGGGCGGCCCAGCACACCCGCACCGGCTGGGCCCCGCCGACGACGGGGACCTGACCCCCGCCGTCTCACCGGGCGGACGTCCTGAGGGTGGTCTGGCGGAACGCGTCGATCCACTCGGCGGTGGTGCGGAGCCCGCCGAACGTGTAGAAGTGCACCTTCACCGCGCCGTGCCGTTCGGGGTCGTAGCGGTGGGCGAGCGCGTGCAGGAAGCGGTCTGGGCCGGTCGTACCCATGAGGTTGGTCAGCGAGAAGCCGTACTTGCGGGCGACGGAGGCGCTGGTGGCGACGCCGAACCGGGTGGCGTAGCCGAGCAGCCGGCGTGCGCCCGCCGGTCCGGGCACGCCGATGCGGACGGGCAGGTGCACGCCCCGGACGCGGGCGGCCTCCAGCCAGCTGAGGACGGGGTCGACGTCGAAGCCGAACTGGGTGATGACATCGCCGCCGAACCGGTGCGCCCCGATGGCGGCCGCCTTGTCGGTGAGCGCGGACCACAGGGTGCCGTCGGCAATCGCGGGGTGACCCTCGGGGTAGCCGCTGATGCCGATGTGCCGGACGCCATAACGCTGGAGCAGGCCGGTGCGCAGGACGGCGAGGGCGTCCGCGTAGGGGCCCTCGGGGCGGGCGGGGTCGCCGCCGACGACGAAGACGTTCTCGGCGGTGCCGTCCTCGGCCAGCCCGGACAGGAACTCCTCCAGGGCGGCGCGGGAGGGCAGCCTGCGGGCGGAGATGTGCGGGACGGGGACGAAGCCGAGCCGCTTGACCGCGCGGGCGGCCGCCAGCCGCATGCCGAGGTCCTCCCCGGCGAGGAAGGTGATGTTGATCCGGGTGCCCCGCGGGATGCCGCCGTGCGCCTCCTCCAGGCGGGCCACGTCCTTGCCGGTCATCTCCAGCGAGAAGTCGTCCAGCAGTGCGGCACCGACCGCCGGGGTGACGGTGAGAGCGGGGTTCATCGTGCTCCTCGTACGACGGCGTGCAGGACCCCGGCCGATGATGTCACGCGGGCGACGGGGGTCTTTGCCCGGGGTCGGCCGGGGCGGGCCGCCGCTCGGGAGGGCCGCGCATGTACGGGGCGGATTCCTTTCACGGCGCGGGCTTGCGCGACGCGCGCCCGTACGTCGTCTGTCGCTCCCGGGCCGGTTCCGGTGCACGTGCCGCGGTTATGGACCGGTGACGCGGGCCTGCTTTGGCCCTGGCAAGGGGACCATGACAGCGGCAGAGTGGTGCTCCCGAACCCGAGGAGGTCCCTGACCATGCGATTCCGGCACGCGGACACCATCTGGGCCGCGTTCCCCGAACTGGCCTCCGGCGCGCTGTACGTCAGCGGCGTCGGCCCCGGCGTGGACACCGGGCCGCGCGCGGCTGAGTACACCGCACGCGCCCTGGCCCGGCTGGGCGGCGCCACCGAGGGCGAGTTCCCCGAGGTGCTGGCCTGGCGGCGGACGTTCAGCCGGATGGGAGTGAAGCCCACGCAGTACCGGTGTGCCTCGGAGTCGCTGCTGCGGCGGCTGCGCAAGGAGGGGACACTGCCGCGCATCCATCCGCTGGTAGACCTGTGCAACGCGCTGTCGGTGGCGTACGCGATCCCGGTGGCGGTCCTGGACGTGGACCGGATCGCCGGGCCGCTGCTGGAGGTGCGCCCGGCCGGCGGCGACGAGACGTACACGGCGTTCGGCGGGGGCGTGGAGCATCCCGCGCCCGGCGAGGTGACCTTCGTCGACTCCGCGGGCCGCGCGCACGCCCGGCGCTGGACCCACCGGCAGAGCGGCCACTCGGCGGTCGGCCAGCACACCCGGCGGGTGCTGGTGGTGGCGGAGGCGATGCACGACGGCGGGGCGGAGAGCGTGCCCGAGCTGCTGAGGACGGTCGAGGAGGAGGTGGCGGCGCACTGGGGAGCCGCCGGAGCCGTCGCGGAGTCGGCCCTGGTCACCCGGGCCGTACCGGAATGCGCGTTCGGCGGCTGAGCGCGGGTGCGTGACAGCATCGGCGGGGTGGACGAGGAGCGAGGTGCGTGTGCCGTGATCGGCGAACTCACGGGCCGGGGCTCGGACTTCCTGCAGCTGGCGGCCGGTGACGTGCCCGTCGGCGGGAAGGCCGAGTGGCTGGCCGGCCGGCTGCGGGAGGCGATAGCGGACGGCCGGCTGGCGGTCGGCAGCAGGCTCCCGCCCACCCGGGTGCTGGCCGCCGAGCTGCGCGTCTCGCGCGGGGTGATCACGGAGGCGTACCGCCGGCTCGCCGAGGACGGCCATGTGGAGGGCCGCAGGCGCGGGGGCACGGTGGTGGTCGCGGCACCGTTCCGTCCGGCGGGCGCCGGGTCCGGATACCGGAGCGGGAACAGGAGTGAGGCGCCGAGCGGGCCGGTGCGGGCCCCGCTCCGCGGGCCGCTCCCCGGCACATCCGGGGCGCCCGGCACAACCCCGCCCGGGACCGGGTCGCCGTACCCACCGGGCACACCGTCCCGGCGCGCCCCCGGCACGCTGCCCTCCGGTGGGCCGCCCGCGGCGCCCTTCCGCCACGCCCCCGGTGCCGACGTCTTCGACGCGCTGCGCAACGCCCCGGCCGCCGTCGACCTCACTCCGGGGAAGCCGGACCTCACCACCTTCCCGCGTACCGCCTGGCTGCGCGCCGAGCGTGCCGTCCTCGCGGAGCTGTCCGCCGAACACCTCGGCTACGGCGACCCCCGCGGCGCTCCGGCGCTGCGGCTGGCCGTCGCCGGGTGGCTGGCGCGGATGCGGGGCGTGCGGGTGGAGCCGGACGAGGTGCTGATCGTCGCGGGCACCGCCCAGGCGCTCACGCTGCTGCACCCGGTGCTGCGGGGCGACAGCATCGACGCCGTCGCGGTGGAGGACCCGGGCTCGCTCGGCGCCCGTCAGCACCTGCACAACGGGGGCCTGACGACCCCGCCGGTGCCGGTCGACGCGGACGGGGTGCGGGTGGACGCGCTGCGCGCGACCGGCGCCCGCGCGGTGCTGCTCACGCCCGCCCACCAGTTCCCGACCGGCGTGGTGACCAGCGGCGAGCGCCGGCGTGAGCTGCTGGCCTGGGCCCGGGACGGCGGGCTGATCCTGGAGGACGACTACGACGCCGAGCACCGCTACGACCGTCCGCCGGTCCCGGCGCTGCGGGCGCTGCTGGCCGACCGGGTGTGCTACATGGGCAGCGTGTCGAAGCTGCTCGCCCCGGCACTGCGCATCGGCTGGCTGCTGGCGCCGTCCCGCTATCGCTCGGACCTGGTCGACGCCAAGCGGTTCAACGATCTGGGCAACGCGGTGCTGCCGCAGCTGGTGCTCGCCGGGCTGATGGAGTCCGGGGCGCTGGAGCGGCACCTACGGCTGGTGCGGCGGCGGCACCGCGACCGCCGCGACGCGATGATCGCCGCGCTCGCCGGGCATCTGCCCGGCGGAACCGTGCACGGCGCCGCGGCGGGCCTGCACCTGACGGTCACGTACACCGCGGACGTGCCCGACACGGAACTCGCCGCCGCCGCGCTGGCCCGGGGCGTGAAGCGCCAACCGCTGTCCTGGCACCGGCAGTTGCCCGGCCCACAGGGGCTGGTCCTCGGCTACGCGGCGACCGCGCCGGGAGCCATCGCGCAGGGCGTGGCCGTCCTCGGCCGGACGCTGCGCGCACTGTCCTGACGGAGGGGTCCGCGCCGGGACCAGCCCCGGTGCGGGTCAGCCGACTTGGCCGGCGAACGCGTCGTACGCTCGCTCGTCGAAGAGGACGAAGCACACCTCTTCGACGGACGACGTCGGTGTGTTCCGCACGGTGTTCACGGCGATCCGCGCCGCGTCCTCCATCGGCCACCGGTACACGCCCGTGGAGACGGCCGGGAACGCGACCGTGCGGGCGCCGAGTTCGTCGGCGACCTTGAGCGACTCCCGGTAGCAGGAGGCGAGCAGGCCGGAGCGGTCCTCGCTCTGGCTGTACACCGGGCCCACCGTGTGGATGACCCAGCGGGCGTCGAGTTCACCGGCCGTGGTGGCGACCGCCTGGCCGGTGGGCAGGCCCTTGCCGTACCGGGAGGCGCGCAGGGCGCGGCACTCCTGAAGGATGGCGGGGCCGCCGCGCCGGTGGATCGCGCCGTCGACTCCTCCGCCGCCGAGGAGGGAGGAGTTGGCCGCGTTGACGATCGCGTCGGCGCTCTGCCGGGTGATGTCTCCCTGGACGAGCGTGATGGTGGTCATGTCTGCTGCCTCAGTCTTCGCCATACGGCCTTGGCCGCGTTGTGCCCCGACATGCCGTGCACGCCGGGCCCCGGCGGCGTGGCCGAGGAGCAGATGAAGACGGCCGGATGGGGGGTGTGGTACGGGAACAGGGACAGTCTGGGGCGCAGCAGCAGCTGGAGTCCGGACGCCGCGCCGCAGGCGATGTCGCCGCCGACGTAGTTGGCGTTGTGGGCGGCCAGTTCGGCGGGGCCGGCGACGGCGCGGGCGAGGACGCGGTCGCGGAACCCGGGGGCGAAGCGCTCCAGTTGGCGTTCCATGGCGTCGGTGAGATCGCCGGACCAGCCGCTCGGGACATGGCCGTACGCCCAGAAGACCTGTTTGCCCTCGGGGGCGCGGGTCGGGTCGACGATGCCGGGCTGCACGGTGATCAGGAACGGCCGGGCGGGGGCACGGCCCTCGCGGGAGGCGGCGCGCAGGGCGGTGGAGATCTCGTCCTTGCTCGCGCCGATCTGCACGGTCGTGGCGGTGCGGGCCTCGGGTGCGGTCCAGGGCACGGGGCCGTCCAGCGCGTAGTCGATCTTGAAGACGCTCGGGCCGTAGCGGTAGTGCGCGTAGTGGCCGCCGAAGCCGGCGATGCGGGCCAGCGCGGTGGGTGAGGTGTCGAAGACGTACGCCCGCGCGGGGGGCAGGTCGTCCAGGCGCTTGACCTCGTAGTCGGTGTGCACGGCGCCGCCGAGGTCCTTCAGGTAGGCGGCGAGCGCGTCGGAGATGGCCTGGGAGCCGCCGCGGGGCACCGGCCAGCCGCGGGCGTGCGCGGACAGGGCGAAGACCAGGCCGACGGCGCCGGTGGCCAGGCCGTTCAGCGGTGCGATCACATGGGCGACCAGGCCGGCGAACAGGGCCTTGGCCCGCTCGTCCTTGAAGCGGCGCAGCAGCCAGGTGGACGGCGGCAGCCCGGCCAGGCCGAAGCGGGCCAGGGTGACGGGGTCGCGCGGGAGCGCGGTCAGCGGCAGGGACATGAAGTCCCGTACGAGGGTGTCCCAGTGGGCGAGGAACGGCTCGACCAGTCTGCGGTACGCGCCCGCGTCCCTTGGTCCGAAGGAGGCGGCCGTCTCGGCCACCGAGCGGGACAGCACGGCCGCGGTGCCGTCGGGGAAGGGATGCGCCATCGGCAGCTCGGAGTGCAGCCACTGAAGGCCGTAGCGGTCGAGGGGCAGGGCGCGGAACGCCGGTGAGTTCACGCCGAGGGGGTGGGCGGCCGAACAAGGGTCGTGCCGGAAGCCGGGCAGGGTCAGTTCCTCGGTGCGGGCGCCGCCGCCCACGGTGGACTTCGCCTCGAACAGCGCGACGGAGAAGCCGCGGCGGGCCAGCTCCACGGCCGCGGTCAGTCCGTTCGGTCCCGCACCCACCACAACCGCATCGAGCATCGACGGCACCTTCGGACCCCTTCGTCAGCCGATGGCCACTCAGGGTCAGGATATGCCGGAGGAGTGACACTGCCGGGGGGCGGGAGCCAGGGGCCAAGGGCCCGGGGGCAGGGTTTGGGGGGCGGGGCTTGGGGGCGGGGACGGGGGCCAAGGCGGGGGGCGGGGCCCGGGGAGCGGGGCTCGGGGAGCCAAAGCCGGGGGGCAGGGGCCGGGTGGCCGGGTCCGGGGGTCCGGGGCCAGAGACCCGGATGGCCGGGGCCGGGCGCCCAGGGACGGGCGGACAGGGACCGGAAGACCGAGCCAGGGACCCAGGCGGCCAGGGCCAGGAGCCCGGGGACGGGTGGAGACGGACTGTGAGCCCGAGGCCAGGGACCCACGTGGCCAGGGCCAGGAGCCCGGGGCCCGGGGACAGGGACCAGGAGACCGAGGCCAGGGACCCAGGCGGCCAGGGCCAAGGGCCCGGGGACAGGCGGACAGAGACCGGGAGACCGAGGCCAGGGACCCAGGTGGCCGGGGCCGGGAGCCCAGGGCCCGGGGACGGGTGGACACGGACTGGGGACCCGGGGACGGGAGGCCGGGGATCGGGGCCGGGAGGCCGAGGCCCGGGAGCCCGGGGCCGGGAGGGCTGGGAGGCCGGCCCGACCGGTGGCCGGGTGGGCCGGTGGCCGGGTGGCCGGGTGGCCCGGTGGCCAGGTGGGCCGGTGGCCGTGATGGGTCGGGCGGCACGGGGGCGTCGGCGAGTGCGATCGGCCCACGCGGCGGTGCCGCGTTCCGATACAGCCCGCGCCCGCGGGAACGGGGTGCCTCGCCGGTTTCAGGCCGACGTGCGCAGCAGGTCCACCACCCGGCGTGCCGTCGCGGTGTCGCGGGCCGCGGTGAACGGCAGTGCGTTGCCGCCGGTCACGCGGAACGGCTCGCCGGCGCGGGTGAGGTGCGTGCCGCCCGCCTCCTCGACCAGGAGCAGGCCGGCCGCGTGGTCCCAGGCCGCCTCCCAGGAGAAACTGACGGCGTCCAACTCGCCCCGGGCGATGGCGAGATACTCCAGGCCCGCCGAAGCGCAGGGGCGGGGGGCGAGGCCGTCGGTCCACAGGGCGCGCAGCGCGTGCTTCTGCTCGTCGGTGGTGTAGTCCGGGTGGGACGTGGCGACGACGAGGTCCCGGCCGGGCGCGGGCGAGCCCGCGAACAGCCGCTCGCCGTCGAGGAAGGCGCCCTGGCCGCGGACCGCGGTGGCGAGCTGGTCACGCGCCGCGGCGTAGGTCCAGGAGGCGAGGACGACGCCCCGGTGGGCCAGGGCGACCAGGGTGCAGAACCCGTCGTCGCCGTGCACGAACTGGCGGGTGCCGTCGACCGGGTCGACGATCCAGACCGGTGCGTCGCCCTGGAGCGCGGCATAGGTCGCCGGGTCGGCGTGCACCGCCTCCTCGCCGACGACGACCGAGCCGGGCAGCAGGGCGCCGAGGTCCGCGGTGAGCCGCAGCTCGGCGAGCCGGTCGGCGTCCGTCACCAGGTCGTGGGGGCCGCTCTTCTGGTCCACCTCGTGCTCGGCGAGGTGGCGGAAACGGGGCAGGATCTCGGCCACGGCGGCCTTGCGGACCGCCTCCTCCACGTCGGCCGAGCAGCGGGCGAGAAACTCTTCGATGGTTTCCGTCATTGCTTCGATCATGCCTCCATGAGAGCACGTCCCACTGACAATCCCCGCCCACCCGGTGCACGGCGGGTGGAATCCAGATGAACAACAGGTGTCGCATGATCAGTCAGCGGCCGACGGCGTACCCCTGCATGCCCCGCGGGTTCGCCGCCGCCGAGAGCACGCCGGTCTCCGGGTCGCGGGCCACCGCGCACAGGCGTCCCTCGGACCAGGCGGGGCCGACGGTGACGTCGTGGCCGCGCCGCCGCAGCTCCTCGACCACCTCCGCGTCCACGCGGGACTCCACGGTCACGCTGCCGGGGCGGCGACCGCGCGGGTGGAAGGAGCTGGGGAAGCTGTCGTTGTGCCAATTGGGCGCGTCGATCGCGCCCTGAAGGTCGAGACCGCCGCGGACCGGGGCGCGCAGGGCGGCGGCGAGGAAGAAGTGCAGCTGCCACTGGTCCTGCTGGTCGCCGCCCGGTGTGCCGAACGCCAGGACCGGCACCCCCTCGCGCAGCGCGAGGGACGGGGTGAGGGTGGTGCGCGGGCGGCGACCGGGGGTGAGGGAGTTCGGCAGGCCCTCCTCCAGCCAGGTCATCTGCAGACGGGTGCCGAGCGGGAAGCCCAGCTCGGGCACGACGGGGTTGGACTGCAGCCAGCCGCCGCTGGGCGTGGCGGCGATCATGTTGCCCCAGCGGTCGACGACGTCCAGGTGGCAGGTGTCGCCGCGGGTCGTGCCGTCTGCGGCCACCCGCGGCTCGCCGGGGAGCTCGGCGACCGTCGGCTCGCCGGCGCCCATCGGGTCGAAGCCGCGGTCGCCGGTCTCCACGCGCGCGTACCCCTGCGCAGGCAGCCGTGGGGTGCGTCCGCCGGGGCTGCCCGGCCGCAGCTCGAAGGAGGCCTTGGCGCCGATGAGGGCCCGCCGCCCGGCGTTGTAGTCGTCCGAGAGCAGCTCGGCGACCGGCACCTCGGCCGCGTCCCCGTACCAGGCCTCGCGGTCGGCCATGGCGAGCTTGCAGCCCTCGATCAGCAGGTGGACGTACTCCGCGGAGCCGTACGCGGGGAGCTCGGGCGGGAGCAGGGCGAGCTGCTGCAGGAGGGCGGGGCCCTGGCTCCAGGGGCCCGCCTTGCACACGGTCCAGCCGTTCCAGTCGTAGGTCACCGGGGCCTCGTAGCTCGCCGACCAGCCCGTGAGGTCGGCCTCGGTGAGCATGCCGGTGTGCCGTGCGCCGCTGGTGTCCAGCGTGGGCCGCCGGGACTGCCGTACGAGCGCCTCGGCGATGAAGCCGGTGCGCCACACCTCGCGCGCGGCGTCGATCCGCGCCTCCCGGTCCCCGCTGCCCGCGGTCTCGGCCAGCAGCCGCTTCCAGGTGGCGGCGAGGGCGGGGTTGCAGAAGCGCTCACCGGGCCGGGGCGCCCGGCCGCCGGGCAGGTACACCTCGGCCGACGAGGCCCACTCGGTCTCGAACAGCTCCCGTACGGTCTCCACGGTCGCGCCCAGCCTCTCCACGGGCGCGTGCCCGTGCTCGGCGTAACCGATGGCGTACTTCAGCACGTCTTCCAGGGCCCTCGTGCCGTGGTCGCGCAGGAGCAGCAGCCAGGCGTCGAAGGCACCGGGCACGGCGGCCGCGAGCGGTCCGGTGCCGGGTACGAGGTCCAGTCCGAGCCCCCGGTAGTGGGCGACGGTGGCGCCGGCCGGGGCCACGCCCTGACCGCACAGCACGCGCACCTCGCCGCCGGCCGGCGCGAGCAGGATCGGCACCTCGCCGGCCGGCCCGTTGAGGTGGGGCTCCACCACGTGCAGCACGAAGGCGCCGGCCACGGCGGCGTCGAAGGCGTTTCCGCCGTCCTCCAGGACCGCCATCGCCGACTGGGAGGCCAGCCAGTGGGTGGAGGACACCATGCCGTATGTCCCCTGAAGAGTAGGACGAGTCGTGAATTGCATCCTCACCTCACTGTTCGCGTGCCATCAGCGGACCCGTCCGGGCGCACGTGCGAGCCCCGAACCCCATGCATCCCCGTCGGTCTCCGGCCGGAAACGGCCGCCCGGGAGAGCGGTTGCGACCGTCGGCGGGCCCTCGGTGGCGGGCACGCAGCACTCCGTGACCCCGCGCAGGCGGCCCTGGTTCAGCAGTGGGTCAAGGGCTGTTCTGTCCTCGGCCAAGCGGACGTATGGGTTCTGTGTACGCCCGCATTCCCGCCCCGACATAGCCGGATTTGCCCCCTTGACCGCTGGCTACGGTGGTCGCGCCCGATCGGCCACGCAATCACGGGGAAGAGGTGACGGCGATGGGGGCGCCGATGCGTTCACGCCTGCTCGATTTCGTGGAGCCGGATCCGCCGGGAGGCGCTGCCTCGGGGCAGGAACCGGATCCACGCCGTTCGCATCTGAGGGACCTCGTCGAGGCGGCACCTCCCCCGAACGCGGCCGAGGACGGCCGGCCTCGCCCCAGACCGGGCGTGCCGCCCTACCACACACCGGTGTTCGTCCCGGCCCATCCGAGGTCCGTCGCGGCGACGGGGACGAGCGGGCGCCCGGCACGGGTGCCGTTCATCGTCTGCGAGCTGTTCGCCCACCCGGCGCACGGCAGCGTGGCCTTCGCGTTCACCGCACTGGACAAGCTGGTGGAGGCGCTCGGCGAGGCACAGCCGTGGGTCGCCGCCTCGATCGGCCCACTGGCCGAGGCGATGGACGAACAGGGCGTCACCGTCCTGCTGGATCCGCGGGTCGCGCCCCAGGAACCCAACTGGCGGCCGGAGGACCTGGCCGCCTACGCGCGGGAGGTGCGCCGGTGACGGCCGACTTCAAGGTCATCTACGACGACCTCGCCACGCTGGCGAAGACCTTCCACGACCAGGCCGACGACTACCGGAAGCTGAAACCGGACGTGACGCCGCCGGTGGTCAGCGGCGGTGACCCGGGGCTGGACAGCGCGATCAAGGAGGTCGCCGACCTCATCGAGAGCCTGCACATCCTCCTCGCGGACCGGCTGGACGAGCACGGGGACAAGGCCGGGTACGCGCGTGACTCCTTCCACCGGCACGACGTGGACGTCCACGGCGTCTTCGAGGACCTCACCCCGGAGGACTGGCACTGATGGGCGACAGCTGGGTGGGCGGCGACATCAGCGGCCTGCACACGATGGCCGACACGTACAAGAACGCCAAGGACAAGCTCGACGGCGTGGTGAAGCCGCTCAGCAATGCCGTCGAGAAGCTGGCGGGTGACGCGAGCTGGAAGGGCGACGCGGCCCAGACGTTCCGCGGCAAGTGGAGCGAGGACCAGATCACGGCCGGCGGTTTCGCCGAGCTGGTGCATCAGGCGGGCGAGATCCTGGGAACCCTCGCCGACGCGCTGTCGACGTGCGAGAGGTCCCTGCACAACGCCCATCACATCGCCGCCGGCAAGGGGGTGGCGACGGACGACAAGGGCGTACCGAGGCAGCCCACGACGGCGAAGCCGCCGAGCGCGCAGGATCAGGGGACCATCGCCGCGACGAACGAGTACACCGCGGCGCGGGCTCACATCCTGCAGACCGCCCAGCACGCGCGACTCACGGCGGCGAACCAGTTGCAGGGGCTGTACGACCAGGTGACGTCGAAGGACGGCGCGGCGTCCACCGGGGACAAGGTCACGATCGCCGACTACCTCCGCGGCCTGTACGCGTACGACGCCGAGGACGCCCGAGCCGGTGGCGCGAAGGCCCGCGCGAAGCTCGACGACGCCAGGAACGAGGCACAGGCGGCCAAGAAGCAACTCCGGGCGGAGCGCAAGGCGTACCAGAAGGCGGGCGAGGCACTGCCCAAGGACCTGCCCGCCAAGAGCGCCTACCGCGACGCGCTCACCAAGGTCGACGACCTGGAGAACGCGATCGCCCGCGCCGAGAACGGCAGCACCGCACTCCCCTACGACCGTGCGCTGAACGTGAAGCTGGCCGACGCCGCCGACCTGCTGCGCGCGGGCGAGGGCCTGGAGAAGGTGCCGGACTTCCTGAAGGAGATCCCGGTCCTCGACGTCGCCGCGGCCGGCGCCTGCGGGCTGCTGGAGGCGTCCGGTGACCATGACGCGGGCTGGTCGTGGCAGCGGTCGATCGCGACCGACGGCGGCGCCAACATCGCCGGCCTGGCGGCCGGTACGGCCATCACGGCGGGCCTCGTGGCCGCCGCGCCGTTCGATGTGCCCGTCGCCGTGGCGGCGGGGGTCGGCGGGGCCGTCGTGATCGGCGCGACCGGCATCATCGACCACTCCCTCCACGAGCACTGGAGCGAGGACATCCACGATCACGGTGTGGTCGGCGGCGTGCTGACCGGCACGGGACACGTACTGTCCAAGACCGGGGGCGACTTCAAACGACTCGGAGAGGACGTGTGGCATGGCATCACGAGCATCTTCTGAGGCTCCCGGTGCCCGCGTGCCCGCCCGGATCCCGTCCCTCAACGGGCTGGGCACCAGCTGGTACGAGCGCGGCACCGGCTACTGGCTGCGGCGGGTGCGCCTGGCCGTGCTGATGCTGGCCGTCCTGGCCCTGCTGTGCTTCGCCGCCGTCGAGCTCTACGCGGGGTTCCGCACGGTGCTGCCGTCGGGCGTGCGCCCCGTATGGGACTGGGCGCAGGTGGCCGGGGCCTGCGTGGCCCTGCCCTGGGGATGGGTGGTGCAGCGGCGTCGGCATCGCGGGCAGCTCCTCGATCCGCCCGAGCCGGACGAGTTCCGCACCCGCAAGAGCACGGAGGTCCGCCGCACCACCGGACTGGCCTTCGTCGGCCGCGGTCTGCTGGTACTCGCGGCGCCCGTCCTGCCGGCGCTGGCCGGTTTCGCCGTCGGCTGGAGCGCCGGCATGCTCACCGTCCGCGAGTACCCCAGCGAGGTCGGCGCCCGCCGCTGGCTGGATGCGCACCCCACCGGAACGTGACAGCGAGCGAAACACCCCTGGGCACACCGTCTCTGCCGGGGCTGGGCGCCACCTGGTACCGGCGTGGTCCGCGCTACTGGCTGCGGCGTGCCCTCGGTGCCGCCGCATGGCTCGCGGTTCCGGCCTTCGGTGTCCGGCCCAGGCGGCGGCGTCCGTCGTGGCCGTGGTGTGGGGGTGGCCTGTGCAGCGCCGGGACCCCCGCAGGAAGCTCCTGGCCGCGCCCGCCCCGACGAGTTCCGTGCCGCCGAGCGAGACGAGCGCCGTCGTGCCACCGGTCCGCCCGTAGCCGGTCGCGCCCTCTGCAGCGAGGTACAAAACAGGCAGAGCGGTACGTCGTGAACGCGCTGCCGTGATCGGACGGGCACGCTGCGAGATTCCGCTTCCGCCCCACAGGGACTCGTGTGACACTGTCGTCCCACGCCCACCCTGCCGACCCCTTCCGTACCCCCTCCCCCACTCGAGAAGTGCGCCGTGCGTTCTCTTCCTCTGCCGCTCGCCCTCACCGCGCGGATCTCGCCGGTCGCGGTGCTCGCCTGTGCCGGCTGGGCGCTGACGTCCGGGCCGGCCGCGTCGTCGGCGGCCGCCGGGCACCAGGCGGCCCAGAAGACGTCCAGCCAGTCCTCCTCCGCTTCGTCCTCCTCCGACCCGTCGTCCACCACGGCGGCGAAGGCGTACAGCACCGCGCCCTCCCCCTGCACCAGCGTGCCCGCGGCCACCGTCAAGTCCCTGGTGCCGGGGGCGAGGACGAGCGGCAAGGAGATCCCGTCGACGGACACCAGGCTGCGCCGCACCTGCTCCTGGAACGCGCTGCAGGGCTACGACTACCGCTGGCTCGACGTGTCGTTCGAGATCAGCGGGTCGGGCCAGGAGGCGACGCAGGAGTACCAGCAGCGGGTGAAGGAGAAGAGCGGCGGCGGGGCCGTGCCGGGGCTCGGGAACAGCGCGTACTCCGTCGTCAACCTCACCACGGAGGACAAGCAGCAGACGCGCGAGGGGGTGGTGATGGTCCAGGTGTCCAACGCCCTGGTGATCGTCACCTACAACGGCAGCAACTTCGACACGAAGAAGGCGCCCGGCACGGACGAGATCAACAAGGGGGCCATCCAGGCGGCACGGGCCGCGGTGGGCGCGCTCGGGGGCGGTCAGTCGCAGTCCGGCTGACGGCCCCGGCTCCCTTGCGCCCTCGCCTCCGCGCGGCCGGCCAGCAGGGTGAGGGCCAGGCCCTGGTGCGGAGTGCCGGCCCTGGGCTTCGGGGCCGGCGCTGCGCGATCTGTTTCGTGCCGTCGCGGACGTCCGTTCCTTCGCGCATATACGTGGCCCCGCTGACGAATCGAGAGTGACTGGGCTCCAAGACAGGTCACACCGTCCGACGGCCAGCCGCCGAGACGTACTTCAGTGTGAGCAGCGCGGCCGCACCGTAACAAACGGCTGTTATGAGGAAGGAGGAGCGCGCTCCCACGTACCAGTTGTCGGGATGTGCCAGAGCGATGCCGATTACAGCGACGCCGACCAGTCCACCGAACTGACGGTTCGTGTTGAGCATCGAGCTGGCGATGTTCGCGTGCTCCGCGCCCGCGGACTCCATCAGCACGAAGGTCATGGCCGGCGCGCTGACACCGATACCGAAGTTGGCGATACCAACGGCCGCGGCCAGCATCCAGTACGGCGTGGAGTCGCTGATACCGAGGAGCGCCGCGGACGCCACGCCCGCGAGGGACAAGGCGGCGATCAGTGGCCGGCGCACGCCCCAGCGGTGGCTGTACCGAGCGAATGTCAGGTTACCGACCAGCGGTCCAGCCATCATGGGCAGCATCTGAACTCCGGCCAGAAAGGGCGAGGCTCCTCGCGCGTTCTGCAGGAAGAGACCGAGCATGAAGATCCCTCCCATGAGCCCGAAGTTGATGAGGAACCCGACGAGATTGGCTGCGGTGAAGCGGGATTCGCGGAAGAGGTCGAGCGGAACGATAGGCGCTGAGCTGCGGCGCTGTTGCACCACCAACGCGACGAGAAACACGACGGCTGCTGCACCCGACAGGAGGACGGGGACCGACGACCAGCCGAACGAGGGCCCCTCGATCAGCGTGAAGGACAGCGCCACGAGCCCGAGAACTCCCAGAGCATTGCCCAGAATCCGGGGCCGGACCCGCTGCGCCGGGATCGCGGCGATGTATCGCCTGGTCAAAAAGATACCTACGACACCGATCGGCAGGTTGAACACGAAGATGCTGCGCCAGCCGAGCGTGCCAACCAGGACTCCCCCGATTACCGGCCCCAGCGCCGTGAACGTGGACACGATCGCCGTCCACAGACCCACCATGCGGGTCCGCAGCTTGGGATCAGGGAAGGAGTTCGTGAGCAGCGTCAGTGAGGCCGGCATGAACAGGGCGGCTCCCGCCCCCTGGATCACTCTCGCGGTGATCAGCGCCAGGCCCTTTGAGGCGACCGCGCACGCGGCTGACGCCGCTACGAATACCACCATGCCCTGAAGGTAAATCTTCTTGGCCCCAAAGCGATTTGCCAGCGAACCAGCGAGGAGCAGCAGCGACGCAAAGGTCAGTACATATCCGTCGATTACCCATGTGAGCTCGGAAAAGTTCAGGTGCAACAAAGTCCGGATCTTCGTACCGGCTATGTTTACGACGGTGGTGTCGACCGTCGCCATGACAAACCCGGCCGCGAGAGCAGCGAGCTTCAGGCCGGGCCCGCCGCCTGGATCGGTTTTCTGGCCGACCGCGTCTTCAGTGGCCTTGGCGCTCGCCGCATCGCTGGGCATGGTCTCCTTCTGTCGGATCGATGTCGTCACCTTTTCCACCTGCACGAGGCTCACAGGCGTGAATCCGCAGTCGCGTACCAGGTCCGACGTCACGTCGCGAGCACGGTCGTCGTCCGCGCTGACCCCCATGGCCCACCGGCCCGGCTCGGCGAAAGCACGTGTGGTCAGCAACTCTTCGGGGATGTGCGTGAACGAACGTGCAACAAGGCTTCGCGGCCTTCCCGGCCAGCCACTACAGCGGAGCGCGACGAGCTCAAGCGGTGTCGCAGGCATGTACACGAGCAAGGGGAGGGTTCAGGCGGGGCTCGACCCCATCAGCGGGGGCAAGCCCAGCCCGAGGACGGCCGGATCAGTCGAGCTTCAGCGTCGGGTTCCGCAGATCGAACCACGTCGCCAGGTCGAGCGAGCGTTCCAGCACCGTCCGCTGCTGGAGGGTGATGGTGTCCTTGTCCGCCTTCACCGCCTCGCTCAGACGGTCCCGGCTGCACAGTGCCAGCGCCTGGTCGTCGCGGTCGAGCAGGTCGGAGACCTGGGACTGCACCGCCGCGAGGTACTGCGGGTCGAAGCTGCTGGGGTAGCCGCTCTTCTTGCGGTCGGCCACCGACCGCGGCAGCATGTCGCGCGTCGCCGCGCGCAGGAGGCTCTTCTCCCTGCCGTCGAACGCCTTCAGCGACCACGGGGTGTTGAAGACGTACTGCACGAGACGGTGGTCACAGAACGGGACACGCACCTCGAGCCCGGCCGCCATGCTCATCCGGTCCTTGCGGTCGAGCAGGGGCTGCATCTTCCGCGTCACGTTCAGATAGGAGACCTGGCGCATCCGCTTCTCCAGGCCGGTCTCGCCCTCCTTCAGCGGGACCTCCTTCAGGGCGTCGACATAGTGGTCCTGGACGTAGGTGCGCAGGTCGAGCCGGCGTGACAGGTCGTCGTCCAGGAGGCCGCCCGCCTCGAAGAGGGAGCCCTTGCCCGCGAGCCAGGGGAAGGTGTCCGCGTAGCGGAACCTGTCGTCGTGGAACCACGGGTAGCCCCCGAACAACTCGTCCGCCGACTCCCCGGAGAGCGCCACCGTCGACTGCTCGCGGACGGCCTTGAAGAGGAGGTGGAGGGAGTTGTCGCGGTCGCCGATCCCGTTGGGGAAGTCCCGTGCGCCGACGGCTGCTCGCCGTACCTCCGGGTCGGCCAGCGCGCTGCCGCGGAGCACGATGTCCCGGTGGACGCTCCCCACGTGCTCGGCCACCGCGTGCGCGAACGGGGTGTCCCGGGTGGGGGCGAGGTCGATCGCCTTGAAGTTCTCCTCCTGGTTCGGGAAGTCCACGGCGAAGGTGCGGACCGTCTCGCCCCGCTCCCTTAGCTGCTGGGCCGCCAGGGCGGTGATGACGGAGGAGTCGAGACCGCCGGAGAGCAGCGTGCAGCGGGGTACGTCCGCGACGAGCTGCCGGGAGACAATGTCCTCCAGCAACTCCCTGACGTGCGCGACGGTGGCCTGTCGGTCGTCCGTGTGGTCGCCGGCCTCCAGGCTCCAATAGGGGTACTCCCGCAGCCCGTTGACGTCCGTCACGGCGACATGGCCGGGACGCAGCTCGCGCATCCCGTCCCAGATCGCGTGCCCCGGGGTCTTGGCGAAGGAGAACATCTCCCGCAGCCCGTCCAGGCCGACGACGGCGGAGCAGAGCGGGTTCGCCAGGATCGCCTTGGGCTCGGAGCCGAAGAGGACGCCGTCCTCGGTCTCGTAGTAGTAGAACGGCTTGACGCCCAGCCTGTCCCTGACCATGACGAGCTTCTCGGTGCGCGAGTCCCAGACCGCGAAGGCGAACATGCCGTTCAGGTGCTCACCGATCGCCTCGCCCCACTCCACATAGCCGCGAAGCACGACCTCGGTGTCCGAGTCCGTGGTGAAACGGTGCCCGCGGCGGCGGAGTTCGTCGCGCAGTTCGGTGTAGTTGTAGGTCTCTCCTGAATAGACCGTCACCACTTCGCCGTCCGCGGTGTCCACCCGCATCGGCTGCGCGCCGCCGGGCAGGTCGATGACGGCGAGCCGCCGATGGCCGAGGGCGGCGTGCCGGCCCACCCACGTGCCTCGTGTGTCGGGACCGCGGTAGGCCATGGTCTCGGTCATGGCGTCGAGGACCTGCGAGTGCTGCGTCAGATCCCGACGGTACGAAACCCAGCCGGCAATACCGCACATGGGATCAAACCTTCCCTCGAAAATAGTTGCATCAAGTTCAACCTCGGTAACCGGTGCCGCCGTCCGGTGTCATTCCACCTGGATCACATCCGCCGGGCAGATGGCGATGGCGTCCTCGACCGCCTCACGCACGTCGTCGGAGGGCGCGGGGTCCAGAAGGATCACGATCCCGTCGTCGTCCTGGTCGAAGATCTCCGGCGCGACCAGGACGCACTGTCCCGCGCCGCAGCAGTTGTCCGTCTCGATCGAAATTTTCATGGTTCTCCTCCTCGGGTCAGGCCCTGGTCGCTGATCGGTCACCAGGTGACCGGAAGTGCGTGGCAGCCGTAGACCAACATGTCGCTGCGGAAGGGAACATCCGCGAATTCCACCGCCAGACGCAGCTCCGGAAAGCGGGCCAGCAGCGTGTTCAGGGAGATCTCCAGCTCGACACGCGCCAAGGACTGGCCGAGGCACTGGTGCACGCCGTACCCGAAGGCGATGTGGTGCTGGGCGTTCCGGCGTCGGATGTCGAACGTATCGCCGTCGGGGAAGTGATCCGGGTCGCGATTGGCCGAGGCGACGGCACACACGATTCCCTCGCCCGCCTTGATGAGTTGGCCGCCCACTTCGACGTCCGCGATCGCGGCCCGCCGCGGCCCGCTGCGCGTGATGCTGTGGAAACGCAGCAGTTCCTCGACGGCTCCCGGCATCAAGGAGGGGTCCTTGCGCAGTTCGTCGGCCGCGTGGGGATTGCGGATCAGTGTCAGCGCGCCGAGCCCGATCATGTTCGCGGTGGTCTCGTGCCCGGCGATCAAGAGCAGCGTGGCGGTCCCCGTCACCTCTTCCCGGGTCAACTGGCCTTCGCGCATCCGCTCGTGGACCAGCTCACTGAGGATGTCGTCGCCCGGGTCCGCCTCCTTGCTGGCGACGAGGTGGCCCAGGTAGGCGCGCAGTTCCTTGCGGGCCGTGGCGCGCTCGTCCTCCGTGTTCACCCGGGAGAGCACGGTGGCGGTGATCGACTGGAAGAGGTCCCGGTCTTCGTACGGCACGCCGAGCAGCAGGCTGATGACAAGGGACGGAAGCGGGAGCGCCAGGAACCTCACCAGGTCCACGGACCCGTCGGGTCCGTCCTTGCGTTTCTGTTCCTCCATCTCGTCGCACAGGTGGTCGGTGATCTGCTGGATGCGAGCGCGCAGCGCGGACACGCTCTTCACGGTGAAGGAGTGCGTCAGCATTCTGCGCCGGCGACTGTGCTCGGGAGGGTCGGTCCGTATGAGGCTGCTGCCTTCGCCGGCGGTCACCATTCCGCTTCGGGGGAATCCCGGAGCGTTCACGTCGGAACTGAACCGGGGATCCGACAGAGCGCCGCGGATGTCCGCATAGCGCGTCAGCAGCCAGGCCCAGCTCCCGTCGGGCAGCGAGACACGACTGACCGGATGTTCGATGCGCAGTTTCGTGTATTCCCGCGGCGGGGAGAAGGGGCAGCCCGGCGGGGGTTCGGCGGGCAGGGGGGCGAGTGTCTTCGATCGATCCACGTCAGTCCTTACGTCGTTGTGTCCTGGCACGAACTAGCGAGTGCCCAATGGAAGCCGTCCCGGTGTTGCCGTGCCGGGCGACCGGCATGTGCAGGTGCGCATCGCTCCATCGGCCTGATGCGGGAGGCGGGACGAAGCGGCGGATCCCTTCCGGTGGGACGGACAGGTCCGTCAGCAAGCCGTGAACGGCGCGCGGGAGTTCCCGTGTCACGTAGTCACGGACCTCACGCCCGCGCATGCGGAAAGAGTGCCCGCCACCGGCGACGGTGTCGGAGGAGGGCGGTTTACGGCTCCCGCCTGCCTCGATGCCGATGAGGTCGAGCAGTCGGCTGTCCGTCGCCACGCTTCCACCGAGGAATCTCCCGCGCACACGGCGTTCACGTCGAAGGCGGCGGCACGGTCGGCGCCGAGCAGACGCTGAACCACGGCGGCGACAGGGGGTTGGTCTGGTCGGGTGTGGAGAAGGCGACGATGATCCAGGTCAGCTCGGTGGGCCGGACCCCCGCGTTCTCCAGGGCGTGGGGGCCGGCCTCTGCCGCCAGATCCGACGCCGCCTGGTCGTCTTCCGCGTAGCGGCGCTCAACAACGCCCGTCTCGCGTTCGATCCACTCCGGGGTGACACCGGTTGAGGCCGCCATTTCCTGGTTCCCGACAGTACGCTTCGACAGGAACGAACCCGTGCCCAATATCCCGACACGCCCTGCGGCTGCCCCGGACGTGCTCAATCCCACATTTCCTCAACCGTGTCCGGCACCGCACAGGGTGCGCTCGATTTCACTGGCGATGTCCTCCTGGGCGTCAACGAGATAGAAGTGACCTCCGGAGAAGACATCCAGCCGGAAAGATCCCTCCGTGTGATCGCCCCAATGGTGCAGTTCACCGACTTCCACCCGTGGATCCGAGAATCCCGTGAAGCCGCGGATGGGGCATTTCAGAACGGGGCCGGGTACGTATTCGTACGTCTCCGCGGCGTGGTAGTCGCTGCGGATCGCGGGGAGGAACATCTTGAGTACGTCCGTGTCGCCGAACATCTCCGAGCCGGTGCCGTCGAGTGCGCGGATGTCCTCCGCTATCTCCTCGTCCGAGAGCCGGTGCAGTCCCGTGTCGACGTTGCGGTGGGGGGCGGGTCGCCCCGAGACGAAGAGGGCTTCGGCACCTTTTCCGCCCGACTGCAGCCTCAGTGCGACCTCGTAGGCGAGCGTTGCACCCATGCTGTGCCCGAACAAGGCGAAGGGGCCGTCGAGTCGCGGGCCCACCGCCCCGACGACGCGGTCGGCCAGCTCGTGGATGTGCGGGACATTGGCTTCGGACCTGCGGTCCTGACGCCCTGGGTACTGCATGGACCACACGTCGATTTCCGGGGCCAGCCTCTGCGAGAACGGAAAGAAGAAGCTGGCGGATCCGCCTGAATGCGGGAAACAGAGCAGCTGGTATCGCGCCTCAGGCGAAGGGTGAAACCTGCGCACCCAAGCGGTTTCTTTAACGGGGTTACCAGCCACGCCGCCTACTCCAAATCGTTCTGCACAGTGAACCGGGCGAAGTCTCGCGTTTGCACATGATGCCCGGATGGGGGATCGACAGCAATCCCCTACTTTCGCCGGGTGGGTCGGTAGGGGGGACAGGTGATCCGGTCGCCGGCGGTAGGGGATTTCCGGGAGAGAGGAGCCCGCCTAATCTCTGGCCAGATGGGCGTGCACTGCCCCACCTCGCACTCGCCCCCGGAGGAAACCACGTGAAGGAAATAGTCGATGCCATCGTCTCCACGGAGGCGACGTCCAACGACTACGCGGCGCTGCCACTCCCGGACAGCTATCGAGGCATCGCCGTCCGCAAGGCCGACATCGGGATGTTCGATGGACTGGACTCGGAGGTGAAGGACCCGCGCAAGTCCCTTCACCTCATGGAAGTCCCGGTGCCGGAACTCGGCCCGGGCGAGGCCCTGGTGGCCGTCATGGCCTCCTCGGTCAACTACAACTCGGTGTGGACCTCGATCTTCGAGCCCCTGCC
>NZ_JBEPBF010000081.1:0-45868 GCF_040298985.1 Streptomyces sp. NPDC001093
GTTGATAGGCCGGATCTGGAAGCCAGGTAACTGGTGGAGGTGACCGGTACTAATAGGCCGAGGGCTTGTCCTCAGTTGCTCGCGTCCACTGTGTTGGTTCTGAAACCACGAACAGCCCCGCCCGGTGAGGGTGGTGCGGCGTTCACAGTTTCATAGTGTTTCGGTGGTCATAGCGTGAGGGAAACGCCCGGTTACATTCCGAACCCGGAAGCTAAGCCTCACAGCGCCGATGGTACTGCAGGGGGGACCCTGTGGGAGAGTAGGACACCGCCGAACAATTCTTGGGAAAGGCCCACGCCGGAAGGCGTGGGCCTTTCTGCGTTTCAGAAGGTGACTTCGGCTGTTTTGACGATTCCGCCCCGGCGGCCGGGTGCATTCTGGCCGCTCCAGTAGAGGTTGGTGTGGGCGATGACCTGTTCCGGGGCCGGCGCCCCGTACTCGGTGAGGTCCTCCGTGGTGTGCGCGTCGGCGACCAGCGTGGCGTCGTAGCCCCGCACGAGGGCGCCGTGCAGGGTGGAGCGGATACAGAAGTCGCTCTGGGCCCCCGTGACGACAAGGCGGCCCACTCCGCGCTGTGCGAGGACGGACTCCAAGTCGGTGTCCTCGAAGGAGTCCCTGTAGCTCTTGGCGACGAGGGGCTCGGAATCGAGGCGCTTCAGTTGCGGGACGTACTCCCAGCTCTCGGTACCCGGCGCCAGGTCCTCGTCCTGGTGCTGCACCCAGATCACCGGGACGCCCGCCGCGCGGGCCCTGTCGACGAGGGTGCTGATGTTGGCGATGACGCCGTCGCGGTGCGGCGAGCTCGGCACCATCACGCCGTTCTGGACGTCGATGACGAGCAGGGCGGTGTGCGGGCGTTGGGACAGTGTTGTCATGACTGGCACAATATGGGATGCCGCTGACAACGGGCTGGCACTACGGTGGCCCCCATGAGCACCTCGACCATCGGTGACTACGTCATCCGAGCCATACGACCCGACGACTGGCCCCGGGTGAAGCAGCTGCGGCTGGAAGCCCTGCGGGACCCGGTCGCGCACCTCGCCTTCCTGGAGACCTACGAGGAGGGCGCCGCCAAGGCGGACTCCTTCTGGCAGGACCGGGCCGTCGGTTCCGGTGAGGGGTCCACGGCGGCGCGGCAGTTCATCGCCGAGGCCTCCGACGGGACCTGGGCCGGCTCGGTCACCGTACTCATCGAGGAGGCCGGGACGAAGGACTGGGCCGGGCTTGCCGTCGAGCGCCGGCAGGGGCATGTGGTCGGGGTGTACGTCCGGCCCGAGCACCGGGGGAACGGGCTGATCAAGGCCCTGCTCGACGCCGGTGTGGAGTGGGCGCGGGAGCGGGGCTCGGAGCGCGTACGGCTGCTGGTGCACGAGGACAACGACCGGGCCCAGAGCGCCTACCGCAAGGCGGGGTTCGTGCCGAGCGGGGTGATCGTGCCGTTCGTGCGGGACCAGGTGCAGCACGAGGTGGAGTTCGTGCTGGAGTGGCGGTCCTAAGACCTGTCCTGGGAAACCCGTCCTGGACCTGTCCTAGACCGGTAGTTCCTGGTGCGGCCAGCGGGAGCGGGCCTGTTCGCGGGAGCGGAGCAGGGCGAGGGCGGGCAGGCCCTGGTCGGTGCCGGTGGCCAGCAGCTCGGGGAGCTGCGGGATGGGGGCCACGGCCGCGATGTCGTCCAGCACGAGGGTGAGTGGTGGGTCGAGCCGACCGGAGGATGACCGTTCGGCCATGCGCCGGCCGCGCTCGACCACGCTGGAGACGAGGGCCGTCAGGAGCGGCATCGCGCCGGGGTTGCTCCGGGGGTCCTCGATGGATTCACCGACCACATAAAGCGTGCCCCCTTCGTGGACGAAGGAATCCAAGGCGAGCGCATCAGTTCGGCTGGGGGTGCAGGCCTCGCGGATGTTGACGGTGAACAGGGCCGAGAGGGCTCGGCTGGTCAGCTCCTGGGCGATGTCGCGGCGTTCGGGGTGTGCGGTGAGCGCGGCCTCGAGTTCGCCGGCGGCGCCGGGGGCGGCCTTGGGGTGGGTACGGAGGGTCCGTACGGCGTCCTGGACCTGGTTGCCCTGGGACCAGCGGTGGACGTGGCGGATGGTGCGGTTCTCCAGGGCGGCGGCGTGGAGGTAGCTCCGCAGGAGCGTCACTGCGGTGTCGGCCACGGCCTGGTCGATCCTGGCCGTCGGCTGTACGGGTCCGAGGAGGGCGGTGGCTCTGCTCAGCGCGGTCTGTTTGTCCTCGCAGCCGGTGGTGGGGGACCAGTGGAGGCGGGCCGGGGTGTCGCAGAGGTGGGTGGGGTCGTAGAGGAGGGTGGGGCCGAGTTTGGCTCTGGCGTCCTTTGTCTCGGACCAGAGGGCGGGGTTGGAGGTGACGACCAGGGCGGGGCCTTCCGCGTCGCGTACGGCTTGCGCGGCGGCCGTGCGGCGGGCCGCGGGTGGGGCGTAGAGCACCGGGCCTTCGGGGCGAGTGGTTTCCCAGCCGTCCACCCTTTCACCGTCGGCTTCACCGTCGGCCGAGAGGGGGGCCAGGGGCTTCTGCGGTGCCGGGTCCGGCGGGGTCGCCCTGGGCTGCGGGGCCGGGAGGGCCTGCGTCGGCTCCGGCTCCGAACGCGGTACCGGCACCTCGTACCGCCGTTCCGGAGCCGTCGGCATCGCCTTCTGGGCCCGCGCCCGCGCTCTGCCCGCCCGCCATCTCGCCACCGCTCCCATCACGAACACGGTGAGGACGAACAGGACCATCAGCTGGCCGATGAACAGGCCCCAGAACAGGCCCCAGCCGGAGAGCCGGGCGGCGGGGGTGTCGGGCCAGGCGCCGGTGATGTCGTGAGGTGCGCCGATGAGGTGGCGCATGGCGAGGGGGGTGCGGGTGAAGGTGACGCCGTGCGGCCAGGCGCCCTTGGCGAAGAGGGCGGCGAGGCCCGTGGCCGTCCACACCAGCACGGTCATGCCGAGGAGGAAGGCGAGTACGCCGACCAGCAGGCCGTCGGGGATGCCGCCCTGGCCCTCCCGGCGATCCTCGCGGCGGTCGCGAGCGTCCGGTCTCACCCGTTCCTCCCCTGCCTCTGCCCCGGCTCCGGCCCCTGCGCCTACGCCACCGTCGACTCGGAGTCGCCCAGGTGCTGTTCCACGAAGGCCGCCGCCCGCTGCTCGGCCTCCAGTTCGGCGGCGCGCAGCGCGTCGTCGGCCGTGAGGTCGCTGGAGGACTCGGTCATCGCGCGGTCGGTGAAGACCAGCGGGCGTTCCGTCTCCGTGACCAGGTGTTTGACCACCTGGACATTGCCGTTGACGTCCCATACGGCGATGCCGGGCGTCAGTGTCGGGATGATTTCCACGGCCCACCTCGGCAAACCCAGCACCCGGCCGGTGGCCCGGGCCTCGTCGGCCTTCTGGGCGTAGATGGTCCTGGTGGAGGCCATCTTCAGGATCGCCGCCGCCTCCTTGGCCGCGGCGCCGTCCACGACGTCGGACAGGTGGTGCACCACCGCCACGAAGGAGAGACCCAGCCGGCGGCCGAACTTCAGCAGGCGCTGGAACAGCTGGGCCACGAACGGGCTGTTGATGATGTGCCAGGCCTCCTCGACCAGGAAGATGCGCTTCTTGCGGTCGGGGCGGATCCAGGTGTGCTCCAGCCACACGCCGACGATCGCCATGAGGATGGGCATGGCGATGGAGTTGCGGTCGATGTGGGAGAGGTCGAAGACGATCAGCGGGGCGTCCAGGTCGATCCCCACGGTCGTCGGGCCGTCGAACATGCCGCGCAGGTCACCGTCGACCAGGCGGTCCAGGACCAGGGCGACGTCCAGGCCCCAGGCCCGTACGTCGTCTATGGCGACGTTCATCGCCTCGGCCGACTCCGGCTCGGGGTGCCGTAGCTGCTCGACGATGTCGGAGAGGACCGGCTGGCGGTCGAGGATCGACTCGTTGACGTAGGAGTGGGCGACCTTGAGGGCGAAGCCGGCACGTTCGTCCAGGCCGTGGCCCATCGCGACCTCGATGATGGTCCGCAGCAGCGCGAGCTGGCCGGTGGTCGTGATCGCCGGGTCCAGGGGGTTGAGCCGGATTCCGTGGTTCAGGGCGGCCGTGGGGTCGAGCCGGATGGGAGTTATCCCCAGCTCCTCCGCGATCAGGTTCCATTCGCCGACCCCGTCCTCGCCCTGGGCGTCCAGGACGACGACCTGGCGGTCCCTGAAGCGCAGCTGGCGCAGGACGTAGGTCTTCTCCAGGGCCGACTTGCCGTTGCCGGACTCGCCGAGGACCAGCCAGTGCGGGGCGGGGAGCTGCTGGCCGTAGAGCTGGAAGGGGTCGTAGATGTAGCCCTTGCCGGAGTACACCTCGCGGCCGATGATGACGCCGGAGTCGCCGAGGCCGGGCGCGGCCGTGGGCAGATAGACGGCCTGGGCCTGGCCCGTGGAGGTGCGCACCGGCGGCCGGGTCGTCTCGACCTTCCCGAAGAGGAAGGAGGTGAAGGCGTCGGTGAGGACGGACAGCGGATCCCGCATCGGTGAATCAGCCCCTACCTTCGGATGCCGGTGGCGAAGGGAAGTGTGTTCACGAAGGCGCGGTGGTGCTCTCGGTCGCACCACTCCAGCTTGAGGTACGACTTGCCGGCGGAAGCTCTTATCGTGCGCTTGTCGCGGTTGAGGGCCTCCGGGGTACGGGCGGAGACGGTGATGTAGCCGACGAGGTTGACGCCGGCGGCGCCGCTGGCGAGGTCCTCGCCGCGCTGGTCGATGCGGTTGTGCGCGGCGACGTCGCGCGGGTCGACGGTGCGGTTCATCTTGGCGGCGCGGGAGGCTTCGGCCTCGTCGTTGGTCTTCTCGGTCAGCATGCGTTCGATGGCTACCTCGGTGGGTTCGAGATCCATCGTCACCGCGACCGTCCGGATGACGTCCGGGGTGTGGACGAGGAGGGGTGCGAGGAAGTTGACGCCCACCGGGGTCATCGGCCACTCCTTCACCCAGGCCGTGGCGTGGCACCAGGGCGCGCGGGTGGCGGACTCCCTCGTCTTCGCCTGGAGATAGGTGGGCTCCATGGCGTCGAGCTCGGCCGGCCAGGCGTTGCGCTTGGTCATCGCCTGGATGTGGTCGATGGGGTGGTCCGGGTCGTACATGGAGTGGATGAGGGAGGCGAGCCGGCCCTGGCCCAGCGGCTGGCGGACCCGGATGTCGGCCTCCTGGAGGCGGGAGCAGATGTCGGTCAGCTCACGGGCCATGACCACCGCGAGCCCCGCGTCGCGGTCGACCTTGCCGCCGCGGGCGCGGACGGCACGGGCCATGGCGTGTGCCTCGGCGGCCAGTTCCCGGTTGTAGGTCATACAGGCGACGAGGTAGGCGCGGTGCTGCTCGCTGCTGGTGGACACCATGGACTGCAGCTGGTCGTACGACTGCTGGAGCCAGCCGGGGGAGCGGGTGTCACCGCGCTGGGCGACGTCCTTGGCGTGGGCGTCGGGGTCGGCGGGCAGGGTGCGGGCGAGCATCTGCAGCCGGGTCACGAACCCGTCGCCGTTGGCGACGTGCTTGAGGAGCGTGCCGAAGCGGTCGACCAGGGCCTCCTGGTCCTCGGAGTCGCGCAGGCCGACGCCGGGACCTTCGATCTCGATGGCGGCGGTGACGGTCTTGCGGTCGGCGTGCAGCAGTACGGCGATCTCGTCGGGCCCGAAGGGGGCGGCGAGCCAGGTGATGCGGCCGATGCCCGGGGGCGGGCCGACCTCCACCTCCCGCCCGTCGAGCCGCGTGCCCGCCTCCATGACGCCGGAGCGGTAGACGGCTTGGCCGCCCTTGACGGCGCGCTTGTAGCTGCGGTTGATCTCGAACCACTTGTAGAAGGTGCGGCGCTTGTACGGCACGTAGACCGCGGCGAGCGCGAGCAGCGGGAAGCCCGTCAGCAGCACGATGCGCAGGGACAGGACCGGGACGAGCAGGCCGCACATCATGCCGAGGAACGCGCCCGCGACGATCAGCGCGATCTCGCCGGACTCGCGGTTCCGGCCGATGATCGCGTTCGGCCGGGCGCGGCCGATGAGATACGTACGGCGGGGCGTGACCGGATGGGACAGGTGGGACTCGGTCGTCAACGCCCTTCACCTCCCGTGCGGTTGATATTGCGGGTGTTGCCGGCGTGCGGGGTGTTGGCGGGGCTGGGCGCGCGGGGCGCGGGCGCGGCGGAGGGGACGGCTCCGCCGCCGGTGGGGGTACGGCTGCTGTGGGCGGCGACGCCGCCGGTGGCGGGGTTGGCGGGGCGCGGGGTGCTGCCGCCGGTCTGTCCTCCGCCGGCTGCGTTGTTGTCGGCGCGGGAGCTGTGGGTCTTGATGCCCTGGGCGACGAGGGTGGCGGGGGAGCTGATGACGGCGGCGGCCTTGCTCTCGGCGCCCTGCATGATGCGGTTGTTGCGGCCGTTGGCGATCTCGTCGCCGAAGCCGGGGACGAAGCGGTAGATCATCGCGCTGGCGAAGATGGCGAGCAGGATGATGGCGAGGCCGGAGACGACGGCGGAGAAGGAGTCGGGGCCGTTGCCGCTGGACAGGGCCCCGGCGAGGCCGAGCACGATCACGATGACGGGCTTGACGAGGATCACGGCGATCATGATCCCGGCCCAGCGGCGGACGTGCCCCCACAGGTTCTTGTCGACGAGGCCGGCGTAGACGACGGTGCCGAGGAGGGCGCCGACGTAGAGGAGCGCGGCCCTGATGACGAGCTCCAGCCAGAGGACGCCGGCGGCGAGGATGCTGACCAGGGAGACCACGATCAGCATGATCGGTCCGCCGCCGATGTCGGTGCCCTTGCCGAGGGCGCCGGAGAAGGTGCCGAAGAACGTGTCGGCCTGGTCGCCGGTGGCCTTGGCGAGGACGTCCGTGACGCCGTCAGTGGCCGACACGACCGTGTACAGGATCAGCGGGGTGAAGGCGGAGGCGAGCACCGTCAGCCACAGGAACCCGACGGCTTCCGAGATGGCGGTGGTCAGCGGCACGCCGCGCACGGCCCGCTTGGCCACGGCCAGGAGCCACAGCAGGAGCGTGAGGATCGTGGACGCGGCGAAGACGATCGCGTACTGCTGCAGGAACTTGGGGTTGGTGAAGTCGACGTTGGCGGTCTCCTTCACGGCCTTGCTGAGCTTGTCGATGGTCCAGGTGGCGGCGTCCGCGCAGCCCTTCGCCAGGGAGGAGAGGGGGTCGAGGGTGTCGGTGAGGGGGTTGTTGGTGGGCCCGGTCACGCCGGACTTGGAGCCGCCGCCGTCGTTTTGGCAGTACTTCTTGGCAGGCCCGGCGATTAGCGAACAGGGGTCGTTGCTCTTGGAGGGTGTCGGGTTGGGGGCTGCGGCGGCGCGTGAGGCCAGGAGTACGACCGTGGTCTGTACGGCGGCCACTAGGCCGGTGAGCTTGAGCGTGCGGTGCTGGCTACCGGGCATAGGTGAAGCCTCCGAACTCCTGGACCGCCTTGCTGATCTCGTCGGCCCCGGACACAGGGTTGTCACCGGCGACGGGGGTGGGACCGGTTTTCTGGGTGGATTCCAGGACCTTCCAGTCACTGTTGATCCAGCGCAACTTCATGGCCACGGTGAACCAACTGCTGGTCACCGGGTTGGTTGAACCTTCGCCGGCGATGCCGAAGAGGCCGTTGCACCAGACCTCGACCGTGACGGCGCCGCTGTTGTACGACGTCACCTTTGTGCCGACCGGCATCGTGCGATCCACGAACGTGCTGCCCACGGGTGCACTGCCGTCGTTGTTGAGCCCGATCTTCCTCAGGAACGCAGCCGAGTAGTCGGCA
Organism: Streptomyces sp. NPDC001093; assembly: GCF_040298985.1. Lineage (NCBI taxonomy): Bacteria > Bacillati > Actinomycetota > Actinomycetes > Kitasatosporales > Streptomycetaceae > Streptomyces > Streptomyces sp. NPDC001093. The sequence goes on from NZ_JBEPBF010000081.1 coordinate 7,760, forward strand.
TCGAATCCCGACTGGAGACTGTTCACGGTGCTGGGATCGGCGATGGTCTGCACGATCTGGTGCCGCCGGACGTTGTTGAACATACCGTCAGAGCCGAGGAGCGTCGCATAGTTCGCCGCCGCACTCTCCGCCCCTTGCTCCGTATGCGCGAAGCCCGACGGGATACCGCCGGTCTTGGCGTCCACCGGTCGCGTGCCCGTGGCGGCGGTGGACGACGTGTGTGGCTGGGAGCCCTTGGCCGTCGACCCGCCCCCGGACGATTGGTCCCCCCGGTTGGCGAAAGCGATCGCTGCGATGAGGAGGACGACTACGCCGACGACCGTGATCAGGGAGCGGGAGGAGGAGCGGGTGGGGCGGCGGGGGGCGCCGCCGTAGGGGTCGGTTTCGGGGAGGCGGGTGCGGGTGTGGCCCGTGTCGCCGTAGTCGGTGTAGGCCTGGTCGTCTCCGGAGGTCATGGCGTGCGCGCTCCCTCACCCTCGTAGGCGTACGACGGTAGCCGTGCTGGTTGCCGCGCGGGCGCGGTGTGGTGACTCGACATCAGGGAGACGCAACCTTCAGGGGACTCAGACCGCCATGCCGTACACGATCGTGAACAGGGTGCCGAGGGAGCCGATGATGAAGACCCCGGTCAGACCGGCGATGATGAGGCCCTTGCCCTGCTCGGCGCTGAAGGTGTCCCGGAGGGCCGTGGCGCCGATGCGCTGCTTGGCGGCGCCCCATACCGCGATGCCGAGGCAGAGGAGGATGGCGACCGCCATCACCACCTCGATCATGACCTTCGCCTCGTTGCCCAGGCTGCCGAAGGGGCCCCAGTCCGGAGCGATTCCGCCGATGATGGTGTTGATGTTTCCCTTGTCGGCCGCAAAGAGCATGTAAGTCACCGCCCCTGGTGGGTAGTTCCGTTGGTCCCCTGCGGTGTGCAGAGGTCAGGCCTCATTGTCGCCGACAACCTCGCCAACGCATGTCGACTTGACGTCATTGACTGGCGGGTTTCGTACGAATGGCACGTACGGTCACTCTGTGTATCACGGCAGGTCACGCCGGGCAACGAGGTCCGACCGGAACCTGTCGTGTGGTTCGGTCGTTGTCGTCCTTTACGACCTGGCACGATTTCTGACGGCTGGTCGGGTGAGGCGTCGAGATGATGTTCTCATGGGCGGGGGCGGGAAACCGGACACAGCCCCGGCCGCCGGGTCGGCCACCGCCGAGGCGTCGGCGATCGTGCGCTTGCCGCGGCCCGTGTCCGTCGGCAGGCCGGCTCGGCGTCGTACGCCGAGCGGCCGGAGTCTTCGGTGCTGCTCGTCCTTCACGCGTCGTACGACGTGTCCGACGACGCCTCGGAGCCGCCGTAGCCGCCGTAGCCGCCGCAGCCGGTGGAGGCGTTTGGAGACGTTGGAGACGTACTTCGCGCCCAGGCCGACTGGAGGCCGGTGGGGTTCGACTCGCAGGTCACGCTCAACTCTCGGGTCACGCGCCGGGAGTTGGACAGGGAAGACGGGCCGCGGCCGGCTGCCGTGGCCCGTCTTCCTCTCCGTGCCGCCGAGGGGACCCCACGTCCCCCTCATTCGGCGGCTCCCCGTGACCCGACGGGGTGGTCGTGCGGGTGGATCAGCTCGCGGAGAAGGCGCTGGTGCCCTCCGGGGTGCCCCAGCCGGTCGGGCCGTCGTAGCCGGACCCGGCGGTGCAGAAGTAGTCCGTGTCGCAGGTGCCGTTGCTGCCGCTGGTCACGTCGTTCAGGGCGGAGGTGCCGGCCGCGTTGTACGGGTACTGGGCCGGGTAGTCAGTGCTGCCGGGCGTGCCGGCGAGGGCGTAGACCGAGGCGATGATCGGCGCGCTGGCGCTGGTGCCGCCGTAGGTGTTCCAGCCGGTGCCGTCGGAGCCGTAGGTGTCGTAGACGGAGACGCCGGTGGCGGGGTCGGCCACGGCGGACACGTCGGCGATCATGCGCTTGGCGCAGCCGCTGTCGGTCTGCCAGCTGGGCTTGGCGTCGTAGGCGGAGCAGCCGGAGCCGGTGCCCTCGGTGCTGGAGGTGTTCCAGACGGACTCGGTCCAGCCGCGGCTGTCGGAGGAGGTGGACAGGCTGGTGCCGCCGACGGCGGTCACGTACCGGGAGGCGGCCGGGTACTCGGCGCCGTAGCCCCCGTCGCCCGCGCTGGCGGTGATGGCGACGCCCGGGTGCTTGTAGTACGAGGTGTCGTACGACGTGTCCGACGACGACTCCGAGCCGCCGTAGCTGTTGGAGACGAACTTGGCGCCCAGCTTGACGGCCTCGTTCACGGCCGTGCCCAGGTTGGCGTCGGACGCCGACTTCGCCTCGACCAGCAGGATGTTGCAGTTCGGGCAGGTCGCGCTGACCATGTCGAGGTCGAGCGACTCCTCACCGGCCCAGCCGCTGTCGGCGGAGGGGAGCGAGGTGGTGGAGCCGGTCTGGCCGACCTTCTTGAAGCAGCCGTTGCCGGTGGTGCAGTCCGGCAGGCCGTAGTACGACCGGTAGGCCGCGAGGTCGGACTCGGCGTTCGGGTCGTCGTAGGCGTCGACGATGGCGACGGTCTCGCCGGAGCCGTTCGAGGACGCGGCGGAGGTGAGGCCGTACGCCGACTGGATGTCGCTCGGGCCGTAGCCGGTGGGGGAGTCGGAGGCGGCCTTCGGGGAGACGGTCTTCGGCGTCATGCCCTTCAGGGCCGCCTGCTTCTCCATGAAGGCGGTGGTGCCGCCGGTGACGCGCAGGGCGTCGCAGGCGGCGAAGCCCTTCTTCGGAGTGGCGCCGCACGCCTTCTCGTAGCGCACATGGGCCTTGGCGACCTGGGCGGCGACGGCCTTGGCGCTCACCTTGTGGGGTGCGGTGGCGGCTTCGGCGTGGGCCGCGGTGGTCACACCGGCGGCGAGGAGCGCGGCGGTGGCCGCGGCGGCCGACCCGACGCGGCGCCATCTGCCGCGTATGTGGGGGGAGGTGGGGGTGGTCGTACGCAAGGTACAGCCTCCTGGAAGTGGTGGACAGAGGCCTGCGGGTGTGGGGGTCCACCGGTGGGTGACCGGTGGGGGCGGCGGCCCGCGACGACCATCGCCTTGTTGAGTACGCGACAACAAGTGGCTTTCGGAATTCTGACTCCCGCGTTACTCAAGGCGGTTGGGGGATTGCTGATCAATGGCTGTGTGCTGGCGCTGTGCTGGGGGCCGCTTGACCCGGGGCACAGGTCCCGTACAGAGGGGGAACGGCCGGCCCGGGCGGGCTCACCGGGGCTTGAGGCCGTGGAGCAGCAGGTGGACGTGTTCGTCCAGGCCGCTCATGGCCTCCTCGGCGTCGAGCGCGCAGGCGGCGATGAGGGCGGCCAGGCCGTGCAGGCTCGCGGCGGCGATCATGGTGATCCGCTCGGGGTCGCCGGCGACGATCTCACCCTGCTCCTGTGCCTCCGCGATCATCCGGGCGAAGGAGCCGAGGGACTCGTCGACGGCGGCGGCGAGCTGGGCGGAGCTGTCGGGCGCGTGCTTGCGCGCGAACATCAGCTCCAGCAGCTCCGGGTTCTCGACGGAGAAGCCGAGGTAGGCCCGCGCGAGCGCCGCCATGCGTCCCTCGAAGGTGAGGCCGGGCCGTGCCGCGGCGGTGCCCAGGGCCTGGTTCAGGCGCTCGTACCCGTCGAGTGCGAGGGCGTCTATGAGCGCCTGCTTGTCCTTGAAGTGCCGGCCGGGGGCCGCGTGGCTCACCCCGACGTCCCGGGCCAGCTCGCGCAGCGAGAGCGCGCCGACGCCCTTCTCGCGCAGGGTGCGCTCGGCGCTCTTGAGCAGGGCGGCGCGCAGGTCTCCGTGGTGATAGGGGCGGTTCGTCGGTGACGGGGACAGGCGCGGCATGCGGACCATCGTACCCCGATGTTGTCATTGACATCATTGTTGTCGATGCCTACTTTGGAGCCATGAGCGATAAATGGAACGCGACCCAGCTCCCCGACCTGACCGGCCGTACGGCCGTCGTCACCGGCGCCAACAGCGGCATCGGCTTCGTCGCCGCCGAGGCGCTGGCCCGCGCCGGAGCGCATGTGGTCTTCGCCGTACGGGACCTCACGCGGGGCGGCGCCGCCGCGGCGAAGGTGAGCGGCAGCACCGAGGTGCGCCGCCTGGACCTGGCCGATCTGGACTCGGTGCGGGAGTTCGCGGCCGGCTGGGACCGCCCGCTGGACCTGCTGATCAACAACGCGGGCGTGATGATGCTGCCGGAGCAGCGCACCAAGCAGGGCTTCGAGATGCAGTTCGGCACGAACCACCTGGGCCACTTCGCGCTGACGAACCTGTTGCTGCCGCATGTGACGGACCGCGTGGTGACGGTCTCCTCCAGCCTCCACCGGGGCGGCGACGGAGTGATCCACTTCGAGGACGTGAACCTGCGGGGCCGCTACACCCCCACCCGCGCCTACGCCCAGTCCAAGCTGGCGAACCTCCTGTTCACCCTGGAACTCCAGCGCCGCCTCACCGAGGCCGCCTCCCCGGTGCGGGCCCTGGCCGCCCACCCCGGCTGGGCCGCCACGAACCTCCAGAGCCACCACGCGAACCCCCTGATGAGGGGTGTCATGGAGATCGGCAACAGGCTGTTCGCCCAGAGCGACAAGGCCGGCGCCCTGCCGACCCTGTACGCCGCGAGCCAGGACCTGCCCGGGGCGGCGTACGTCGGCCCCGGCGGCCTCGGCGAGATGCGCGGCGCCCCCACGCTCGTCGGCCGCAGCCGGGCGGCCGGTGACGCACAGACGGCCCGGCGGCTGTGGACCCTGTCGGAGGAGCTGACCGGAGTGGAATGGAGCCTGAAGCCGGCCGGCCGACCGTGACGTGCTTGTCCATGCCGAGCTGCCGCCATGACGGCTTTCTGATCGGCAGTCACGGGTGTCCCACCCTCCTTGTCACCCACATGGCGCAGTAACCCCCCGCACCATCCCTGTTGGAGGCGACGGAACGTAATCGCGGCTGGTCGGAGCACGATTGCCGGCACGCCGGGCGCCCAACGGGAGGTTTCACAGGAAAATCTCAGTTAAGTCGCAGCGGGATTCTCACGTTCGTGGGGGACAGTGAGCACTGATGAAGCGCATCTCACGCATCACGGTCACCTCGCGTCCCGCGCTGCTCGGGGCCGTGGTGATGCTCGCCCTGACCTCGGCGTCCGTAGCGGCCGCCGATGACGGGCCGGGGCCCCTCGGGGTCACCGCCGATGCCGCCGCGACCCGGCACACGGCGCGGATCGGCGCGCTGTTCGGCGCCGACCGGGCCGACGACCTGTCCGGCGGTCACTTCTGCACGGCCTCGGTCGTGCACAGCCCGCGGGGCAACCTCCTCGTCACCGCCGCGCACTGCGTGGGCGAGGCCGACAGCGATCTGGTGTTCGTGCCGGGCTACCGGGACGGACAGGCGCCGTACGGGGTGTGGAAGGTCGAAAAGCGCTACCTGCCCGACGGCTGGTCCAAGGACCAGGACGAGGACAGCGATCTGGCCCTCGTCACCGTCGACGACCTGGACGGCAGGCGGATCGAGGACGTCGTGGGAGGGAATCGGTTCACCCCCGGTACGGCCACCGGGGCCACCGCCGTGACCGTCACCGGCTACCCCGACTCCCGCGAGGTACCCGTCAGCTGCACCAACAAGCCGACCGCGCACAGCAGCACCCAGCAGCGCATTGATTGCCCCTCCCTCACCAGCGGCACCAGCGGCAGCCCCTGGATCAACGGTGACCAGCAGGTCGTCGGCATCCTCGGCGGCCACGAGGAGGGCGGCTCGACCGACGACGTGTCGTACAGCGTGGTGCTCGGCAGCCGGGCGGCCGAGTTGTACAAGGACGCGATCGGCGATCCTTGAAGTGCGGGCGGTGGGAAAGCGGCTGCTGCCGGGGGTGCACCTGGGGTCAGCCGCAGTCCGGCCGGCCTGCCGTTCGGCCAGCGGATCGCCGCCAATGGAGTCGTCTTCCCGTCCGTCTCTTCCGTCGCCCTCACCGCCGGCCTCTCGGCCGCCGCCTTCGTCGCCGCTGCCGCCGCCGCGCGCTGGGCGACCCGGCGCCGGCACAGGCTGCTGAAGCATGCCGACCGGGACGACACCGGTCGGCGCGGAGAGGGAGAACGCGGTGGGCGGGACGACGTCCCTGAAGGGGACACCGCTGAGCGGGCCGAACGGGCGTCGATGACCGAGGGGGCGCTGTAGGCCCACCGCACCAACAGGGAAGACGGGGCAGCGGCCCTTCCGGGGCCCTGGCCCGGCCCCGGCGCGAGGCGGAGACGGCACGGGCGGTCCGGAGTGCCTGTGGGCCCAGCCTGATCGACCCTCGTCGGACAGACAGGAGCGGCAGAGTCCTCACGCGGGAACACCGGGTGAGGACCGGCTTCCGGGACAGGTACCGGACCCGCAGTGGCACCGCATCCGCACACCCGGCGACAGCGGCAGCGTCATGTGCGCCGGGTTCGCTGTGAAATGACGCCACATCACGCCGAATCCGCCTTGAACCGTCGTCGCATGGGGGAAAGTTGAACCGTGCGGAAGGTATGGGTGATCGGTGGGGCGGCCGTCGGGCTCGGCATGGGCTTCGTCATGCTGCTCGTCATCGGGGTGTACGTCGTCGCCGGGAACCTCGTCAACGGAGTCACCTCGGGAGGCCGGGGGCTCGCCAAAGGTGCCGTACCGGCCGCCTACAAGTCGCTCGTGCAGAAGTGGGGCAACCTGTGCCCGGCGCTCACCCCCGCGCTGCTCGCCGCCCAGCTGTACCAGGAGAGCGGCTGGAACCCGACGGTCGTCAGCCCGGCCGACGCGCGCGGCATCGCCCAGTTCATCCCCAGCACATGGGCCACGCACGGCATCGACGGCAACGGCGACGGCAAGCGGGACATCTGGGACCCCAACGACGCGATTCCGTCGGCCGCTTCGTACGACTGCGAGCTGGCGAAGTATGTGAAGGACGTGCCGGGCAACGTCTCCGACAACATGCTCGCCGCCTACAACGCCGGTGCCTATCGCGTGATAAAGGCCGGCGGGGTTCCCCCCATCACCGAGACGCAGGACTACGTCAAGCGGATCCGGAGCCTGTCGCAGAGCTTCGCCGCGCCCGTGAGCCGGATCGATCCCACCCAACAGGCCGCCGGTGCCATCGCGTTCGCGCAGAGCAAGCTGGGGACGCTCTATCTGTGGGGTGGTGAGGGGTCGGCCGAGCAGGGCGGGCGGTTCGACTGTTCGGGGCTGACGCAGGCCGCGTACGCGAAGGTGGGCATCGATCTGCCGCGCGTGGCCAACGACCAGTACAACGCCGGTCCGCATCCCTCGCGGGACCAGCTCCTCCCGGGTGACCTGGTGTTCTTCTCCACCGACCGCAGCGATTCGCGGGCCATCCACCACGTGGGGATCTATGTGGGCGGTGGGTACATGATCGACGCGCCGCGGACCGGGGCCGTGATCCGGTTCGATCCGATCGACCTGCCGGACTACTTCGGCGCCACGCGCGTCACCGAAGATGGCGCAAAAGCGCTCCCCACGACGGTTTGACAGGATGTGACCCAGCGTGAAACACCCACCTGAGCTGCGATGATGAGTCTCTCTTCGATAACGTCTGCGTGATCATTCAGTGGAGAGTGGAACGTATTGATGGGGACCGTGCGTTCCTGTTGACGTAGCCGAGCAGACGTCAGTACGGGCAGTGCGGCAGTGCAGCGGAAGCGGATCTACGAACCACGGGGGTAGGAGCGGCGCACACGAGGTGCGTCCGGTAGCCGACGAAGGGGCCGCAGCACCATGGCTGTACTCGCCGAATCCGGATCGAACCCCGACGTCGAGCTGCTCTACGACATCAATGGCCTGGCCAAGGACGCGCCCCACTGGTTCGACCGGGTCATGGAGTTCGTCGGCGAGTACGGACTGCTGGTCGCCATGGTGCTGCTCGTGCTGTGGTGCTGGTGGTCCGTGCGGCGCCGGGGCGCCGAGGATGCCGCGTCCTGCGTCGCCGCGCTGCTGTGGGCGCCGCTCGCGGCCGGCATCGCGGTGCTGGTCAACATCCCGATCCGCGGCTTCGTGGAACGTCCCCGCCCCTTCGTCGAACACCAGGGGCTGGACGTCCTCGTCCCCGGCAAGACCGACTTCTCCTTCGTCAGCGACCACGCGACCATCACCATGGCGCTGGGCGTCGGCCTCTTCGTCGCCAACCGCCGCTTCGGCGTCGCCGGGATCGGGCTCGCCCTGCTGGAGGGCTTCTGCCGGGTCTACATGGGCGTGCACTACCCGACGGACGTCGTCGGCGGCTTCGCGCTCGGTACGGCCGTCGCGCTGCTGCTGTCCCCGCCGGCCATGGCGCTGCTCACCCCGCTGATGCGGGCGGTGGAGCGGTCGCCCCGGGCCGGGTGGATCGTACGGCGGCGGGCGGCGACGCCGGCCGGCCGGGACGCGGTGCTGCCGAGCACCCGTTCCTCGCTGGAGTCGGAGGAACGGGACCTGGCGGCGTAGGGCTGCCGAGGAGGCACCCCTTCCCAGCGGCTACAGCCCCTGCGCGTAGGAGAAGAACCGCTGCGGGTCGTACTGCTTCTTCACCTGGGCGAGCCGGGTCGCCGCGTCCCCGTAGTAGGCCTTCTTCCAGTCCCGCAGCGTCGGGTCGGCGTAGTTCTGGTACGCCGCACCGGAGGCGTACGGGGCCATCGCCTGGTGGGCCGAGGTCAGCCAGGACTGGGCCGTGCCGCCGGAGGCTCCCGCGCCCCAGGACGCGATGTACTGGGCCAGCATCCGGGAGCGGCGGTGGACGAAGGCCGTCGCCGTGGGGGAGACACGGTTGACCGCGCCGCCGAGGGCGGTGAAGGCGATGCTGCCCGCGCCGCCCCGCACCGAGCCGATCTGCCGCAGCACGGTCTGGATGCCCGCCGCCGACAGCGAGCGGTCGAAGAAGTCCGAGCGGGCCGCGTACGTCTCCCGGCCCAGGCGGCCCTGGGGGGAACGGCCGGGGGTGGAGCCCGGCAGGTGGCACTGGGCGTCCGCGGAGAAGGAGGAGCAGCCGGCGTAGATCTCCATCGCCTCCTCGTAGCCCCGGCGGCGCAGGGTGACGGAGGAGGCGTTCGCGCCGGCCGCGTGGGCCAGGCGGTCCACGGCGTTCTGCAGTTCGCCGTAGGTGCCGAGGGAGAAGCAGGCCACGGAGATGCTGGGGGTGCGGCCCGGTGAGCACTCCAGGTGGAGGGAGGACCAGATCTCGTCCGGCTGGCCGGGGCCCCACTCCTGCCAGGCCTTCAGCACGCCCGCGGCCTTGGACCAGGGCCATGTCATGTACGCCGTCACCGCCTGCGGCGCCGGGTGGGTCTTGAACTGCAGCTCGGTGACGACGCCGAAGTTGCCGTTGCCCGCGCCGCGCAGCGCCCAGAAGAGGTCGGAGTGGGTCGAGGCGTTCGCCGTCACCTGGGTGCCGTCGGCCGTGATGACCGTCGCCTGGGTGAGGCTGTCGCAGGTCAGGCCGTAGGCGCGGGAGGCGACGCCGTGGCCGCCGCCGAGCACCAGGCCGGAGACGCCGACGGTGGGGCAGGAGCCCGCGGGGATGGTCGCGCCCTTCGCGGCCAGCGCCCGGTAGACGTCGATCAGCTTGGAGCCGGCGCCGACGACGGCCTGGCCGCCGGAGACGCGTATGCGGTTCAGCCGGGACACGTCGAGGATCAGGCGGTTGTCGCCGGAGGAGTAGCCCGCGTAGGAGTGGCCGCCGTTGCGTATGGAGACCCGCACGCCGTGGGCCTGGGCGTAGGCGAGGGCCGTACGGATGTCGTCGGCGTGGGCGGCGTAGGCCACCGCGGCGGGCTTCAGGGTGTCGAAGCGGGTGTTGTACAGCTGGTGGGCCGTCGTCCAGGTCGCCTCGCCGGGCCGGACCAGGGTGCCGTCCAGGTCATGGGCGAGAGCCGTCCAGTTCGCGGCGGCGTTCTCGCTGGTGGTCTTGAGAGACGTGAGCGAGGATGAGCCCGTGCTCGCCGAGGCGGTGGACCTGCCCGCGCCCGAGCTGCAGCCGGTCAGTGCGGTCGCGGCCAGTACGGCCGTGCCGCCCGCGATGAACGTACGCCGTTCCATGCCCATCGTCCCGTGTCGCCTTTCCGTGGACCCCCTTGGTCCTACGTGGGGTGAGACGGCCGTGCGGGTACGTTGGTTCGTAACAGTTCGCACACAGGGAATCGAACGTCGAAGACGTGTGCGCGTAACCCGGGCGTCGGAACCTCTGCGTGCCCTCCCCGTGAGCATTCCGTGACCTAACCGGGCCGACGGCAGGGGTTCACCCGCCGTTCACTTCCGGCCATCGGCGGCTTCACCTGTTCTGCCTAATTTCGGCCGTGCACGGTGCGGAGCGCGGCCCTATATGCGCTCGCGCTCCTCCATACCTCGCACGCCGCCGGACAGCGGCGGCTTCTGGAAGGAACTCCTGAAAGTGATGCTTCAGCGCAAGAACCGGCTGCGCGCCCTTTCGCTCGGTGCGATCGCCGTGACCGGCACCCTGGCCCTGACGGCGTGCGGCTCCAACGACAACGGTGGCGGTTCGAAGGCGTCGGGCAACCCGTCCGGCTCCACCAACGCCTCCTCCATCAAGTGTGACAACGCCAAGGGCCAGCTGCTCGCAGACGGCTCCTCCGCGCAGAAGAACGCGATCGACGCCTGGGTCAAGGAGTTCTCCCAGGCCTGTGGCGTGCAGATCAACTACAAGGGCGGCGGCTCCGGCGCCGGTGTCACCTCCTTCACCCAGGGCCAGCTGGCCTTCGCCGGTTCCGACTCCGCGCTGAAGCCGGCCGAGGTCACCGCCTCCAAGCAGGTCTGCTCCGGCGGCCAGGGCATCGACCTGCCGATGGTCGGCGGCCCGATCGCCCTCGGCTACAACGTCCCGGGTGTCGACAACCTGGTCCTGGACGCCCCGACCATCGCCAAGATCTTCGACAGCAAGATCACCAACTGGAACGACCCGGCGATCAAGAAGCTGAACCCGTCGGCGAAGCTTCCCGACCTGAAGATCCAGGCGTTCCACCGCTCGGACGAGTCCGGCACCACGGACAACTTCACCAAGTACCTGATCGCCACCACCCCGGACAACTGGAAGTACTCCGGCGGCAAGGCCTGGCAGGCCAAGGGCGGCCAGTCCGCTCCGCAGTCCGCGGGTGTGGCCCAGCAGGTCAAGCAGACCTCCGGCGCCATCGGCTACTTCGAGCTGTCCTACGTCAAGGACGGCCTGAAGGCGGTCTCCATCAACACCGGTGCCAGCAAGCCGGTCGCGCCCAGCACCGACTCCGCCACCGCCGACATCGCGGCCGCCAAGGTCGTCGGCACCGGCAAGGACCTGTCGCTGAAGCTGGACTACGCCACCAAGGCCGAGGGTGCCTACCCGATTACCCTGGTGACGTACGAGATTGTCTGTGACAAGGGCAACAAGGCGGACACCCTGCCCGCCACCAAGGCCTTCCTGCGCTACATCGCCAGCGAGGACGGCCAGAAGATCCTCTCCACGATCAACTACGCGCCCGTTCCCGACGCGATCATCAGCAAGGTCCGCACCACCGTCGAGGGCCTGAGCTGACCTGATCCGAAAGTGCGGCCCGTGCCCGACAGGGCCCGGGCCGCCCCGTCCGGTGCACCGCCGCCAGGAGCCGCCGCCCCGCCAGGGGCGGCCGGCTCAGCAGACCGGAGAACCCGATGGACATATCGACCAAGAAGACGGACACACCTCCTCCCCCCACGCCTCAGCCCACCCTGGCCGAGCAGAAGCGCAACGCCCGCGGCGCGACCCGCGCGGGTGACCGCCTCTTCCTCGGCCTGTCCCGTGGGTCCGGCATCCTGCTGCTGGTGATCATGGCCGCGATCGCGGTCTTCCTCACCTACCGTGCCTCCCTCGCGATCGGCAAGGACCACGGTAACTTCCTGACCACCTCCGAGTGGAACACCAACCTCATCCCGCCGACCTTCGGCATCGCGGTACTGGCCTTCGGCACGATCGTCTCCTCGGTCATCGCCATGCTGCTCGCCGTCCCGGTCGCGGTCTCCATCGCGCTGTTCATCACGCACTACGCACCGCGCCGGCTCGCCGGTCCCGTCGCGTACGTGATCGACCTGCTCGCCGCCGTGCCGTCCATCGTGTACGGCCTGTGGGGCGCGCTGATCCTCGTCCCGCACATGAACGGCCTCTACGGCTGGCTCAACGACTTCTTCGGCTGGACCGGCGTCTTCTCCTGGGACCAGGGCGCCCCGCGCTCGATGCTCACCGTCGGCATCCTGCTCGCGATCATGATCCTGCCGATCATCACCAACGTGAGCCGAGAGGTCTTCCGCCAGGTCCCGCGCATGCACGAGGAGGCCGCCCTGGCCCTCGGCGCCACGCGCTGGGAGGTCATCCGCATGTCCGTGCTGCCCTTCGGCCGCTCCGGCGTGATCTCCGCGTCGATGCTCGGCCTCGGCCGCGCGCTCGGCGAGACGATGGCCGTGGCCACCGTGCTCTCCCCCGACTTCATCATCCACGCCAGCCTGCTCAACCCGGGCGGCGGCACCTTCGCCCAGAACATCGCCAGCAAGTTCAGCGAGGCGACGGAGTTCGGCCGGGACGCGCTCATCGCCTCCGGTCTGGTCCTGTTCGTCATCACCCTGCTGGTCAACGGCGCGGCCCGGCTCATCATCGCCCGCCGTGCGGAGTACTCGGGGGCCAACGCATGAGCACCGCAGCCGTCACCGACAAGCGCCCCAGCACCCTGCGCGGCGCCAGCCTGCCCAAGTGGTCGCCCTGGGCGATCGCCGCGGGCTCCCTCGCCCTGGGCGTCGGCATCTCCCTGGCCGCCGGCCTGGACAGCAAGATCCAGTGGGGTCTGATCGCCGCGGTCCTGTTCGTCCTCGGTACGTACGTGATCGCCGCGCGCGTCGAGGGCCGCCGGCAGGCCAAGGACCGCATCGCGACCAGCCTCGTCTGGGTCGCCTTCGTGCTCGCCGTGGTGCCGCTGGTCTCCCTGATCTGGGTGACCGTCGCACGCGGTGTGAAGGTCCTGAACGTCTACTTCCTCACCCACTCCATGGGTGTCGTCGCCGACACCGAGCCCGGCGGCGGCATCTACCACGCCATCATCGGCAGCCTGGAGCAGGTCGGCCTCGCCACCCTGATCGGCGCCCCGATCGGCGTGCTGACCGCGATCTACCTGGTGGAGTACGGCCGCGGCCGGCTCGCCAAGGCCGTCACCTTCTTCGTCGACGTGATGACCGGTATCCCGTCGATCGTCGCGGGTCTGTTCATCCTGTCGCTGATGCTCATCTTCAAGATGCAGCCGTTCGGCTTCGCCGGTTCGCTGGCCCTGGCCATCCTGATGATGCCGGTCGTCGTCCGGTCCACCGAGGAGATGCTCAAGCTCGTCCCGAACGAGCTGCGTGAGGCGTCCCTGGCGCTCGGCGTGCCGAAGTGGCGCACCATCCTGAAGGTGGTCCTGCCGACCTCCCTCGGTGGCATCACCACCGGCATCATGCTGGCGATCGCCCGCATCGCCGGTGAGACCGCGCCGGTTCTGCTGCTGGTCTTCGGCAACCCGTTCATCAACAACAACCCCTTCGAGGGTGCGCAGGCGTCGCTGCCGCTGTACATCTACCAGCAGTTCGCCAACAGCGCGGGTTCCGGAGCGGCGTACGACCGTGCGTGGGCGGCCTCCCTGACGCTGATCGCCTTCGTGATGATCCTCAACCTGGTGGCCCGCAGCATCGCTCGCTGGAAGGCTCCGAAGACCGGTCGCTGACCGTATCGATTTGCGGCTACCGCCGCGTGGCGGCCAACCCCGGCGGCTGACAAGACTTATCTGGAAGTGAAGTAGACATGGCCAAGCGAATCGACGTAAGCGGACTGACCGCCTACTACGGCTCCCACAAGGCGATCGAGGACATCTCGATGACCGTCGAGCCGCGTTCGGTGACGGCGTTCATCGGCCCCTCCGGCTGCGGCAAGTCGACGTTCCTGCGCACGCTGAACCGTATGCACGAGGTCACCCCCGGTGGCCGCGTCGAGGGCAAGGTGCTGCTGGACGACGAGGACCTGTACGGCGCCGGGATCGACCCGGTGTCCGTCCGCCGCGAGGTGGGCATGGTCTTCCAGCGCCCGAACCCGTTTCCGACGATGTCGATCTTCGACAACGTGGCGGCGGGCCTGCGCCTGAACGGCAAGTACAAGAAGAGCGAGCTGAACGACGTCGTCGAGAAGTCGCTCAAGGGCGCGAACCTCTGGAACGAGGTCAAGGACCGCCTGAACAAGCCGGGCTCCGGGCTCTCGGGCGGCCAGCAGCAGCGTCTGTGCATCGCGCGCGCGATCGCGGTCGAGCCGAAGGTCCTCCTGATGGACGAGCCCTGCTCCGCCCTGGACCCGATCTCCACCCTCGCCATCGAGGACCTGATCGGCGAGCTGAAGGAGCGCTTCACGATCGTCATCGTGACGCACAACATGCAGCAGGCGGCGCGTGTCTCGGACCGTACGGCGTTCTTCAACCTCGCTGCGGTGGGCCAGCCCGGCCGCCTGATCGAGATCGACGACACCGAGCGCATCTTCTCCAACCCGTCCGTCCAGGCGACCGAGGACTACATCTCGGGCCGCTTCGGCTGACCGGCGCGCCGGCTTCGGCTGAGCCGAGGCCGGTGTCCCAGGACCCCTCGCGGTGCTGCATGGCGGTGCCACCGCGAGGACGCAGGAAGGGCCCGCCCCTGGCTTCCGGGGGCGGGCCCACTGCGTTCGGCCGCTACGGAGTGAGGTCCAGCACACGCACCGGCTCGCCGATCCACCGGTCCGGGGTGGTGGTGGCGACGATCGCCCCGTCGGGACGGTCCGGGGTGGGCTGAGCAGCGTACTGACAGTGCGCCGCGGCCCACGTGTTCTGCCGGGCGACCGCCAGGGCGGCGGGCAGGTCCAGGTCCAGGACGATGATGCCGGGAAGGGCGGCGAGATGTTCTGCCGTGCCGGGGCGGGACCGGTCGGCTTCGACCAGTGCGCACGCCGGGGCGTACAGGTACCAGCCGGTCTCCACGTGGGCGCGGTGGATCAACCCGCCGCCCGGGCCAATCGGCGGTCCAGCTCGCTGTCGAGGTCCCGTTCCTCCGCGGGACTGGGCGCGTAGCCGGTCCACTCCGTCAGGGCGGCGCGGGTCTGCTCGGCCCGCTCGGCCCGCTCGGCCCGCTCGGCGGGCGTGAGCAGGGTTTCGGCCAGCCGCACCAGGTAGGCGCGCAGCGACATCCCTTCGGCTGCCGCTATGGCGGCGAGCCGGTCCCGGGCCTCCTCAGGGATACGGATGTTGGCGTCGGACATCTCGGACTCCTCTGCACACCACGGGTACGGGTACGTACCCGTGCCCCACCAAGGGCTACAGCACCGTCAGTTTCAGCACGCCGAAAGCCAGCGCAGCGACCAGCCCTGCTGCCGGCATCGTGATGAACCAGCCCAGGACGATGTTCTTGGCCACGCCCCAGCGGACGGCGTTGACGCGCCTGGTCGCGCCGACGCCCATGATCGCGGAGGTGATGACGTGGGTCGTGGAGATCGGCGCCTTGAAGAGGAACGCGGTGCCGAACATGATCGAGGCGCCGGTGGCCTCGGCCGCGAAGCCCTGCGGCGGGTCCAGCTCGATGATCTTGCGGCCCAGGGTGCGCATGATGCGCCAGCCGCCCGCGTAGGTGCCGAGGGACAGCATCACCGCCGAGACGATCTTCACCCAGACCGGGATCGGCTCGCCGAACGTCTCGTGGCCGGAAATCACCAGTGCCATCACGACCACACCCATGGTCTTCTGGGCGTCCTGGAGGCCGTGCCCGAGGGCCATGCCCGCCGCCGAGACCGTCTGCGCCATACGGAAGCCGCGCTTGGCCTTGTGCGGGTTGGCCCGGCGGAACAGCCACATGATCGCCAGCATGACGAGGTAACCGACGATCAGACCGACCACCGGGGACAGGAACATCGGGATGATGACCTTGTCCAGCACGCCGTTCCAGTACACCGCCGTACCGCCCGCCAGGGCCGCGCCGACGAGGCCGCCGAACAGGGCGTGGGAGGACGAGGACGGCAGGCCGAAGTACCAGGTGATCAGGTTCCAGGTGATCGCGCCCAGCAGGGCCGCGAAGAGGATGCCCATCCCCGTCGAGCCCGAGGGGGTCTCGATCAGGCCCTCGCTGACGGTCTTGGCGACCCCGGTGCCGAAGAAGGCACCGGCCATGTTCATGACCGCGGCCATGGCGAGCGCCGCCCGCGGGGTCAGCGCCCGCGTCGACACCGACGTCGCGATCGCGTTCGCCGAGTCGTGGAAGCCGTTGGTGTACGTGAAGAAGAGCGCGACCGCGATGGTCACGACCAGGGCGAAGGTGTCCATCGACGCCTCAGGACTCCTTGACGGCGATGGTCTCCACCGTGTTCGCCACGTGCTCGAACGCGTCCGCGGCCTCTTCCAGGACGTCCACGATCTGCTTGAGCTTGAGCACCTCGATCGCGTCGTACTTGCCGTTGAAGAGGTGGGCCAGCAGCTTGCGGTGGATCTGGTCGGCCTGGTTCTCCAGCCGGTTGACCTCGATCCAGTACTCGGTGAGGTTGTCCATCGTGCGGAGGTTGGGCATGGCCTCGGCGGTGAGCTCCGCCGCCCGGGCCAGAACCTCGATCTGCTGCTCGACGCCCTTCGGCAGTTCCTCGACGTTGTAGAGGACGACCAGGTCGACGGCCTCCTCCATGAAGTCCATGATGTCGTCGAGGGACCCGGCGAGGGAGTAGATGTCCTCGCGGTCGAACGGCGTGATGAACGAGGAGTTCAGCTGGTGGAAGATCGCGTGTGTGGCGTCGTCACCCGCGTGTTCCGCGGCCCGCATACGCTCTGCGATCTCGGCCCGGGCAGGTCCGTCCGCCCCGAGCAGTTCCATCAGGAGTTTCGAGCCGGTGACGATGTTGTCCGCGGAGGCGGCGAACATGTCGTAGAAGCTCGTCTCCCTGGGGGTCAGACGAAAGCGCACGTGGGGTCCTCGGGGTGCTTCGGTTTCGGTCAGGCTGATGCTAGGCGCATCATCCGGCCACGGCTAATGGGCCGCATCCCAGTGTCGCCCATCGGGCAGAGTGATCAGCACGGGGGCGTACCAACGGCTCCTTACCCCGGAAAGTTGGTTACCATATACCCAGTAGGGGTATGTATCCCCGGTTGTGTCCGTAGCTAGTCCGCAGCTCGTCCCGAGATGGAGGCCCGCGATGACGACGACCGAGGCCGGCGCCACGCACGGCTACCACAAGCAGAAGGACGAGCACCTCAAGCGGCTGCGCCGGATCGAGGGGCAGATCCGCGGCCTGCAGCGGATGGTGGACGAGGACACGTACTGCATCGACATACTCACGCAGGTCTCCGCCTCCACCAAGGCCCTGCAGTCCTTCGCGCTGCAGCTGCTGGAGGAGCATCTGCGGCACTGTGTCGCCGACGCGGCCTTGAAGGGCGGCGACGAGATCGACGCGAAGGTCGACGAGGCGACGAAGGCGATCGGCCGGCTCCTGCGCACCTGAGCCCGGCTCTCTGCGCACCTGAGCCCGGCTCTCCCGCGCACCTGAACCCGGGGCGCTGAGACCCGTCGCCGGGTGGCTCAATCCGACTGCCGCTCCTCGGCCACCCGCAGCACCGCGTCGATGCTCTCCAGGCTGAGCCGGTCCTCGGCAGCGGAGGCCGCGATGATCAGCTCTCCGCACAGCTCGATCTCGGCGAGGGCCACGTGGTCCTGCACCGCCGTACCGCCGACCGGAGCCACCCGCCTCACCTCTTCCCTGCCGTCACCGACTTCCTAGAGTAGGCAGCGCTCTACACACCGCGCATGGCACGGACGGGCTACTTACGGGGTGGTGCCGCGGACTAGTTGCCGTCCTCGGCGATACGGCCCGCGTAGATGTCCGCCGAGCGCGGCAGCCCTACGTCGGCGGGGGCGCCGAAGTCGTAGAGGAGGGTGGTCGAGGCGACCGCCACGGGGGTCTTCTGCCGGCCGTTGACGAAGCTGAAGCGCTGCCTGAGCTTGCGGATGCGGCCCTGGTCGTCGAGGTAGGCGTCGAACGGCACTTCGGCCGTGGCGAACCCTTTCGCCGCCGCGGCCAGGGGTGCCCTGTTCTCGGCGGAGGCCCGGTGGGCCGCGCTGCTCAGATCCGCCGTGCCCCGGTAGTGCCGCACCGCGGTCCCGCCGACCTCGGTCCTGCCGACGTAGCTCGCCGTCCGCGTCCCGCGCAGCACCTCGGCCGCCGCGTACGGGTCGGTCGCGCCGCCGGTGACCAGGTTGCCGTCGGACAGTGTGGCGGTGTCCACCCGGACCCATTTGTCGGGGGGCACGCCCGCGCCCCGGTTCTTCATGAACAGGGCGCCGGGGGCGAGGAGTTCGGTGATCGGCTGGTGCTCGGAGGTGCCCGCCGGGTCCTCGGGCAGGACGACGGTGAGCCGGCCGAGCCGGTGCCGGTAGTCGTAGACGCCCTGGCCGCGGATGGTGACCCGGGTGCCGCCCGTGGCCATCTCCATGGAGGTGGTCGCCTTCGAACTGCCCGCGCCGCCCAGGGTGTCGGCGGCCCGTTGCAGCACGGCGACCGGATCGCCCCCGCCCTTGACGTCCTCGGCGGCGGCCCCGCTGCCGGAACAGCCCGTGGCACCCGCCCCGAGACCGAGCATGATGCCCACCGCGACGACCGTCCTGCCCGCGTTCCTGTGCTGCCGCCGATCCATCGCCTGCCTACCCCCAGCCGGTACGTCCGTCACGGGCCCCCTACACGTCCGGTTAACGACGGGTAGGGGGCGTCGTCACGCGCCGCCGGGGGTGGGGGAAGACAGACGAGCCCTTTTCGACCGCGGTGTCGGTAACGTTGTCGGTGTGGCGCAGCAGGAGGGGCCGGAGCGAGTCCGGCAGGGGCAGGAGCACCTCACCTCTACGACGGAACAGGGCCGCTTCTGTGTGGCCCGCTGTACCTGCGGCTGGCGCGGTCCGGCCCGCCGGGCCCGCAGTCAGGCCCGTACGGACGCGGAGGCTCACGCGGCGGATCTGTGAAGCGCGTCGACCAGCTCGCGGTCGCGGGGCTGGGTGAGGCGGCTGCGGGCCGCGGCGGGGGAGAGCCACAGGATCCGGTCCACCTCGGCGCTCGGCACGAAGTGCCCGCGGACCGCCTCGGCCGCCCAGTAACGCACCTGCTTGGGGCGGCCGTTCGCCATATACCGCAGGGTCGGCAGCTCCTCGCCGGGCGCGGCCGTGTACCCGGTCTCCTCCGCGACCTCCCGAAGGGCGCCCGCGAGCGCGTCCTCGCCGCGCTTGAGCTTGCCCTTCGGGTGCGACCAGTCGTCGTACTTCGGCCGGTGGACCAGACAGATCTCCAGGTCACCGGAGACCGGCGAGCGGCGCCACAGCACGCAGCCGGCCGCCCGCACCAACGTCTCGCTCACACCGCCTCCTCGGCAGAACTCAGGGTGTGCTGACGGTCTGCTTCTGCCAGGCCTGCTGGAAGGCGAACCTGGCGGCCTCCACCTCGTGCCGCTGGTCGGCGTGGAGCACGCCGAGCGCGTACGCCGTCGCCGGGGCGATCCGGGGCGTACGGGCGGCCTGGGCCGCCGCCGCTGCCGCCTCCGAGGCGTCCCGGTGCCGGTTCAGGGCCTGGCCGGCCGCCGACAGCCGTGCGTCCACGGCTGCTCCTCCAGGCTCTCGGCTCGGCTCGAGCTGGGAGCTGCCCCCGTCGGCGTGCAGCGCCTCCTGGGCGTACCGGTGCAGGCGCAGCAGCAGCCGGACCTGGTGCCAGGGGCCGTCCTGGGGGTGCGGGGACGGGTCCGGGGACAGTCCGTGCACCAGGGCCTCCGCGTTGTACGGGTGGCCCGCGACGACCAGGGGGAGCGCCGCGATCGCGTCTGTCAGCCGTTCCTCCGCAGCGGCTGCCAGGGGGCGCAGATCGGTGGTGGGCGCGGTGGGCGTGAGGGGGACCTCGCTGGCGAGTACGGCGACCTTGTCCGCGACGGCGTGGAAGCGGGACGAGCCGAGGGCTTGCAGCGCCGTGGAGTGGGCCCGGGTCCGGGCCAGGGTCAGCTGGCGTTCGAGCAGGGCGCCCGCTTTGGCCGCGCCCACCGTGAGGTTGCCGCGTTCCTGAGTCGCCGTCGGGTCGGCCGGGCCGCTGGAGTGGGAAGGTGCCGCTTTCAGCGGGACGGGCGCCGCCCCGGCGGCACGGCTGCCCGCGCCCACGGCGCCGACCGCCTGGGCGGGCAGGACCGTCGCCCCCGACAGCCGGTGCAACGCCAGCAACAGCCGTTCCAGCCGGGCCTCGTACGCGTGCTCCAGGCCCAACGTGCCGGACAGCCACGCCAGTTCGGGGCGCATCTCCTCGGACCAGCCGGGGTCGAGCAGCGGGCGGAAGGTGTGCAGGCTGCCGCTGATGCGGCGGGCCGAGCGGCGCAGCAGGCGTGCCGCGTCGACGGACTCCTCCGCGCCGCCCTCCCGCACGCTCGCGTACTCCCCCGCTCTCGGCTTCGCTCGGGCGGGGGCACCCCCATGCGCGGGGGCACCGCCGCCGTTGCCGCCGGTCCCGCGGTGCAGGCGCAGGGCGCGGAGGAACTCCGTGGCCTGGGCGCGCAGATACGCCGCGAGGGCGTCCCCCGTCACCACCTCGGCCGTGGGATCCGTCGGGTCAAGGTGTTGCTGTGCCACGCCGGCGCCTCCGGGCGTCTATGAGCATCTCCTGGACGTTGCGCAGGGGTTGGCCGTCCGCGTCGGTCGCGTGTCGCGTCCACTCGCCGTCCGGACCGAGGTGCCAGGAGGAGGTCGAATCGGACATGCCGGTGTCGAGCAGCCGGTTGAGGGCAGCCCGGTGTGCGGGGTCGACGACCCGCACCAGGGCCTCTATCCGGCGGTCGAGGTTGCGGTGCATCATGTCGGCGCTGCCGATCCACACCTCGGGCTCGCCGCCGTTGCCGAAGGCGAACACCCGGGAGTGCTCCAGGAAGCGGCCGAGGACCGAGCGGACCCGGATGTTCTCGGACAGGCCGGTGACGCCGGGGCGGACGGCGCAGATGCCGCGCACCCAGATGTCCACCGGCACGCCCGCCTGGGACGCGCGGTAGAGGGCGTCGATGACCGCCTCGTCGACCATCGAGTTGACCTTGAACCGGATGAACGCCGGCCGGCCCGCGCGGTGGTGCTGGACCTCCTTGTCTATCCGCGCTATCAGGCCGTCGCGCAGGGACTTGGGGGCCACCAGCAGGCGGCGGTAGGTCTCCCGGCGGGAGTAGCCCGACAGACGGTTGAAGAGGTCGGAGAGGTCCGCGCCGACCTGCTGGTCGGCGGTGAGCAGGCCCAGGTCCTCGTACAGGCGTGCCGTCTTCGGGTGGTAGTTGCCCGTGCCGACGTGGCTGTAGCGGCGCAGGGTCTCGCCCTCCTGGCGGACCACCAGGGACAGCTTGCAGTGCGTCTTCAGGCCGACCAGGCCGTAGACGACATGGCAGCCGGCCTCCTCCAGCTTGCGCGCCCACTTGATGTTGGCGTGCTCGTCGAAGCGGGCCTTGATCTCGACGAGGACGAGAACCTGCTTGCCGGACTCGGCGGCGTCGATGAGCGCGTCGACTATCGGGGAGTCGCCGGAGGTGCGGTACAGGGTCTGCTTGATCGCGAGGACGTCCGGGTCGGCCGCCGCCTGCTCCAGGAAGGCCTGCACCGAGGTGGAGAAGCTGTCGTACGGGTGGTGCAGCAGCACGTCCCGGGTGCGCAGGGCGGCGAAGATGTCCGGCGCGGACGCCGACTCGACCTCGGCGAGGTCACGGTGGGTGCCGGCGATGAACTTCGGGTATTTCAGCTCGGGCCGGTCGAGGCTGTGGATGCGGAAGAGGCCGGTGAGGTCGAGCGGGCCCGGCAGCGGGTACACCTCGGCCTCGGAGATCTTCAGCTCGCGGACCAGCAGGTCCAGCACCTCGCGGTCGATGGACTCCTCGACCTCCAGGCGCACCGGCGGGCCGAAGCGGCGCCGCATGAGCTCCTTCTCCAGGGCCTGGAGCAGGTTCTCGGCGTCGTCCTCCTCGACCTCCAGGTCCTCGTTGCGGGTGAGGCGGAAGGTGTGGTGCTCCAGCACCTCCATGCCCGGGAACAGCTCCTCCAGGTGCGCGGCGATGACGTCCTCGATGGGGACGTACCGGCCGGGGCTGCTCTCCAGGAAGCGGGACAGCAGCGGCGGCACCTTCACGCGGGCGAAGTGCTTGTGGCCGCTGACCGGGTTGCGTACGACGACGGCCAGGTTCAGGGAGAGGCCGGAGATGTACGGGAAGGGGTGCGCGGGGTCGACGGCCAGCGGGGTGAGGACCGGGAAGATCTGGTGCCGGAAGAGCGTGAACAGGCGCGCCTGCTCCTTGTCGGTCAGCTCGCTCCAGCGGACCAGGTGGATGCCCTCCTCCGCGAGCGCGGGGGCGACGTCCTCGTGGTAGCAGGCGGCGTGCCGGGCCATGAGCTCGCGCGAGCGGGCCCAGATCATCTCCAGCACCTCGCGCGGCTGCAGCCCCGAGGCGGAGCGCGTCGCGACCCCGGTGGCGATACGGCGCTTCAGACCGGCCACCCGGACCATGAAGAACTCGTCCAGGTTGCTGGCGAAGATCGCGAGGAAGTTCGCGCGCTCCAGCAGCGGCGTGTTCGGGTCCTCGGCCAGCTCCAGAACGCGTTCGTTGAAGGCCAGCCAGCTGCGCTCACGGTCGAGGAATCGGCCCTGCGGCAGGGGGGTGCCCTCGGCCTTCGACTCTTCGTACGCGTCCAGGTCCGCGTCGAGGTCGGGTTCGAGGTCGGACACCGCGCCCTGCGCGACATGCGTGCGGTGCGCGGCTATGGAGCCCACGTCGGGCTGGATGCGCTGGACCTCTGCCTGGGTGTCTGGCTGACTCATGACCCCATTCTTCCGCGCCACGGGCATGACGGGCGCGTCGGAACGTGCGGGCGGGAGCGTCACGGCCCCGTTCCCCGCGGGCCCCTCGGGGGGCGGCGAAGGCTCTGGCACGACGGGCTTCATTGGCCGAGCGTCGCAAGTCTGGCTGAATCAATGGTTACGGAGACATGACGTGCGGGATAGCGCGGGGCGGCTCCCGGGGGACGTGCCCCGCGCCCGAACGGGCGCGGGGGCCGGAAATCCAGCGGTGATCAGGGGGTGACGAGGGAGCCCTTCGCCTCCCCGGCCGTCCCGGCCGTCCGCAGCGCTCCGGTCTGCCGGCGCAGCACCAGGCAGGAGGCGAGCGCGAGCAGCGCGGCGACCGCCAGCAGCAGCGCGCTGGTGGTGAGCTGGAGCGGCCAGTAGTGGGAGTAGGGGTGGTAGACGCTGTAGTAGCCGGAGGCCTTCGCGAAGGCCGCGTCGCACGCCGCCTCGCTGGTGCAGTTCGGCATGGGCAGGTGGGCGCCGGACCTGGACACCAGCCCCTGGTCGAGCACGATGGCCGCGCCGATGCCGCCCTGCTTCAGCGTGGTGACCTGGGTGACCGTGGGCCACAGGTGGGGCATCAGTTGCTGGGCCAGGACCGCCACGCCGGTGGTGACCAGCGCGCCGAGGACCAGCGCGGGCAGTGTACGGCGCAGCAGCAGGCCCGCCAGGGTGCCGGCCGCGAGCCCGGCGAGGGCCAGGGCGGCGATGGTGGGGCCGTTGGCGTGGAAGGTGACGAGGTCGTACCAGCGCGGGGCGGTGTCGATGCGGCCCTGGGCCGCCGCCCAGGCGCGGTGGTGCAGCCAGATCAGCAGACAGGTGGCGGCGGTGACGAGGGCCGCGGGGAGGACCAGGCGGACCGTGAGCCAGCGGGCCGGGGATATGCCCTGGGTCCAGGACAGGCGGGCGGTGCCGGTCTCCAGCTCCCGGCCGGTCAGGGCGGCGCCGGCCCAGGCGGCCAGCAGGAAGGGCAGGGCGTCCAGGGCGAAGGTGGCGTAGTTGTAGTAGTCCTTGTAGCGCAGGATCGCGGCCTGGTCGTAGGAGCAGACGCTCGTGTGGCAGGCGTTGAACTGTCGCCAGCCCTCGGCCGCCGCATCGGCCAGCGGGCCGGCCAGGGCCAGCTCCAGGCCGGCCAGGACGATCACCAGGGCGGCGAATCCGTACACCGCCGGGCGGTGCAGGCGCAGCAGCCAGCGGACCGTGCGCGGCCGGACGGCGGTCGGGGCGGTGATGGCGAGGGTCACGCGGCACTCTCCTGGGTGACGGCCGGAGTGGTGGTGAGGGCGGGGGCTCCGGGATTGCGCAGGTGGGCGAGGACCAGTTCCTCCAGCGTGGGCGCCGTGGCGCGCCAGTCGGCGGGGAGCGGTCCGGCCGGGCGGATCAGCGCGGTCAGCTGGCGGCCGGTGACCCGGGACTCGACCACGGCGTGCGCGTCGAGCCCGGCGGAGTCGGCGGCGCCGGTGACCCGGACGTGGGCGGCGAGCAGGTCGTCGATCTCGCCGGCCAGCCGGATCCGGCCGCCGCCGACGAGCAGCAGATGGTCGCAGGAGTCCTCCAGTTCGGCGACGACGTGGGAGGACATCACGATGGTGGTGCCGTACTGGGCGGCCTGGGCCATCAGCGTGCCCATCAGTTCGTGCCGGGCGAGGGGATCGAGGTCGGCCATCGGCTCGTCCAGGAGCAGCAGGTCGGGCCGCTTGCCGAGGGCGAGGGCGAGCGCGACCCGGGTGCGCTGACCGCCGGAGAGGGAGCGGATGCGCGCCCTGGGGTCCAGGTCGCCGCTCGCGACGACGTGCTCGGCGGCGGCCGGGTCCCAGTGCCCGGGGTTGAGGTCGGCGCCCATGCGCAGCATCTCGGCGATCGTGAGCTGTGTGTAGAGGGGCTTGTCCTGGGCGACGTAGCCGACCCGTGGGCGGGCCGTGGCCGGGCCGGTGCCGAGCACCCGCACCTGGCCCTCGGTGGGCGGGAGCAGTCCGGCGGCGAGGGTGAGCAGCGTCGACTTGCCGGCGCCGTTGGGTCCGACGAGGGCGCACACCCGCCCGGCGGGCAGCCGGAAGGCACAGTCGCGCAGCGCCCAGCCTCCCCGGCGCCCGAAGCGCTTGCCGAGGCCGGTCGCCTCGATCGCCGTGTCGCTCATGAACGTTCTCCCTGGAAGTGCGTGTCGAGTACGGCGGTGAAGAGTGCGGCCACGTCGTCCCGTGCCAGCCCGGCTTCGCGTGCCCTTGCGGCCCATGCCTCCAGTTCGGTACGGAGGGAGGGGTCGGCCGGGGTGGTGCCGAGCGAGCGCCGCACGAAGGTGCCGAGCCCGCGGCGGGCCTCCACCAGCCCCTCCCGCTCCAGCTCCCGGTACGCCTTCAGGACGGTGTTGGGGTTGATCGCGGTGGCCTCCACGACCTCACGTGCGGTGGGCAGCCGGTCTCCCGGCTCGAGCAGGCCCATGCGCAGGGCCTGCTTGGTCTGCTGGACGATCTGGACGTAGGTGGCGACCCCGCTGTGCCGGTCGATGCGGTATTCGACCACGCGTTGAACCACCCTTTCACTAATTGAGTAGTGAAAGGGTGGTGCAAGGAAGGGGCGGTCGTCAAGCCGACCGCCCCTCGTCCCGGCGTGGGTCAGGTTTCCGTGCGGTACATCAGGTCCGTCTCGTACGTCGTGAAGCCCAGCCGCTCGTACACCGACACCGCCGCCTGGTTGTCGGCGTCGACGTAGAGCATCGCGGTCGGCAGCTGCTGGCCGGCCAGGTGGCGCAGGCCGATCGTGGTGAGGGCCTTGCCGAGGCCGCCGCCCTGTTCGCCGGGGCGGACCCCGAGGACGTACACCTCGCCCAGGCCCTCCTCGGCGTGCACCTTCGTCCAGTGGAAGCCGACCAACTCCCCGCGCCGCTCGGCGAGGAAGAACCCGGCCGGGTCGAACCACGGCTCGGCCTTGCGGTCGTCGAGGTCCCGCTGCGTCAGCGAGCCCTGCTCGGGATGGTGGGCGAAGGCGGCCGAGTTGACCGCGAGCCAGGCGGCGTCGTCCTTGCCGGGCACGAAGGTGCGCACGCTCACGCCCTCCGGCAGCATCGGGTCGGGCAGCTGCAGACCGGTCAACGGCCGCCGCATCTGCCGCAGTTCGCGGAACAGGGTCAGGCCGAGCACCTGGGCGAGATGCCGGGCGGCGGCATGCCCGCCGTGCGCCCACACCCGAAGCCGCTTGCCGGAGGCGGCGAGCAGCGCCGCTCCGAGCGCCCGGCCGTGGCCGTGCCCGCGGTGTGCGGGGTGGACGGCGAGTTCGGCGGCCGGTGCCTCCACCGGGTCGGTGTCCTCCAGCTGGGCGTAGCCGACGAGTTCGCCGTCGACGGTCAGCAGCAGATGCGAGACGCCCTCGCGGGCACCGCCGCGCAGTTGCAGCCGGCCCTGCTCGGACACCGGCTGCTGTCCGTCGACCGCGGCGGCCTCGGCGAGCAGGGCCCGCACGGCATCGGCCTGGTCCGGGGTGAGCGCGGAGTGGGTCTCGATGGAGCGGGAGGGGAAGGCCCGTACGGTGTCGTCGCTGCTCATGCGTAGAGGGTACGGCAGCCGTCCCGTAAAACCCATGTGAATGGCGCCGCGGTTTCCGAAATCACCTGTGAATTACCCACGGCGCTCTTCAATTCAGGCGGCGCTGGAATTGACTTTTTCCTGGCTCCGGAATGCCGTCATGCATTCGGTGTCGGGATTCACCGGAGAAAACCGAAGGGGACGGAATGCCGCCGTGCCCACGGCTGTGGTAAGTCCGCCGGTTCTGGCCGCTGACCCGCGCGGGACCGCAGGTGGCTCGACGTGATCACCGTCTGCGTGGTCGTGGCCGCGCTCGCCGCGCCGGTCGGTTTTCTCGGGTATTTCCTGGCCACCTGGACCGCCGAGAGATTCGTGCCGCGAGTGCGCGCGGCCGTATTCCGGCATGTGCGGGACCTGCCCCGCGCCTGGCGCCGGCCGGCTTCGTGCTCGCGCCCCTCTTCCCGCTCGCCGCGCGCCGCTTCTCCGGAGCCGCTCGGCAATGCCGTCCTCACCCAGGCGTACTACAGAGATCTGACGTCCGCCAGCCCGACGCCCCCGGGCGCATCCCTCCTCCGGAACCACCGAATTCACCGCGCTCCCCGACGGCTACGACACCCTGATCGCCCCCGGTGCCGACGGGCGACGACACGCTGATGCTGCGCCGGTGAGGCCTTAGCGCGGCAGTCGCAGGGCGCGGGTGGCGCAGTACCGGGCGAGCAGGAGCCCGAGCAGGGCGAAAGTGGTCAGCGGTATCACCAGGAGCAGCAGGCAGAGGTTGGCCGGCGTCCCGGCGACGTCCTCCGCCAGCGCGACCACGAGCATGGCGGCGAACACCACCACGGCCGCGACGCTTGCCCACTGCCAGCCCTGTCGCCGCCCGGCCTGCCGCAGGATCCGTTCCTCGGTCTCGGCCCGCAGGCCGTAGGGCATCCCGTACCGCCAGGCGGCCTCGCGCAGGGCCGCGACCTCGGCGTAGGGATCGTCCAGCTGCCACTCGTTGATCTGCGGGAGCAGGAAGCGGCGGCCTTCGGAGTCGTACAGGTGGGCGGGCCACCGGGGATGGACGTTGAGGCGCTGGTTGCCGGTGTTCTCGATCCGGATGTCGTACACGGTGGACCAGGCCCAGGTGCGCGCCCGCAGGGGGCCCTGGCGGGTGATTCCCCGGGCCGTCACCACGGTGTGCGCCCGCCACTCCGACAGGGCGCCCCAGACGCCGACCGCCACGAGAGCGGCGAGGGCGACGGGGGCCCACCAGATCGGCAGGTCGTGTCGGGTGCGGATGGTCTGCAGCACGGCGTTGCCCAGGAAGAGGAACGGCAGCAGCGCGGCCTGCCGGGGCCGTCTTCGCTGCCTGCGGTACACCCGTGCCGACCCGCCCTCGTCCATGGAGATCCCCTCCCCGGCGCACCGGAAGGGCGCGCGACCGAGGAGAGGCTAGACCTCGTGTGCGGGGCGGTGCGGAGGGGGTGGTCCTGATCGCGGCGTTCAGCGAGGTGCCGCGGTACTCGTCCGCCGGTGTCCCGGTCGTGGACGGCTTTCATGCGGGGGCTCCGTCGATGCGGGCTGCGCTCAGCAGGGCGGGCCAGTCCTGCCCGGCCGCCCAGTCCGCGAAGGTGTGCCAGCCGACCTCGGGATACGTGCGGCGCACGGCCTGGGCGTCGACGTCGAGGCCGGTGGTGGTGAAGTAGGCGAACATGGCCGCGAGGTCCGCGGAGTGGGTGCGGACGACGTCGAGGCCGACCTCGTGGTGGCTGATCGGACGGCCGGTGGCGGTGGTGAGCGCGGCCGCGATCTGCTCGGGGGTGCGGGTGTCGGAGGCGATGTCGATACGGCGGCCCAGGAATGTGCTCCGGCGGGTGAGGGCGAGTGCCGCGAACGCGCCGATGTCGGCGGCGGGGATCAGGGCGAAGGGGCGGTCGGCGGGCATGGGCCAGCCGAAGACACCCTCGCGCAGGCCGGAGAGGGTCCAGCCGTCGGCGTGGTTGTCCATGAACGCGGCCGGTGCGATCACCGTCCAGGGCAGGCCGGACGCGTACAGGTACCGCTCGACCCGGTGCTTGCTGTCGTAGTGCGGGACGCCGGTGCCGCGGTCGGCGTGGGCGGCGGAGGTGAGGACGACGTGTCCGAGGCGGGCGGCCGCGGCGGCGTCGACGAGGGTCCTGCCCTGGCGTACCTCGGTGTCGGTGTCGGTCTCGGTGCCGAAGGGGGTGGTGACCGCGAAGAGCGCGTCCGCGCCGGTGAGGGCCGCGTCGAGGGAGGCGGGGTCGTCGAAGTCGGCGTGGCGGATCTCGGCGCCGAGGGTGTGCAGGGCCCTGGCGGCCGGTGAGTCCGGGTGGCGGGTCAGGGCGCGTACGCGGTGGCCGGCGGTCAGGAGGGCGCGGGCGGTGGCTCCGCCCTGGGCGCCGGTGGCGCCGGTGACGGCGACGGTGAGCATGGGTGTCCCCCGGTGGATAGGATGGCCGGCAGATGATTACTGTGTGACGCAATGGTTGCGCCACGCAGGAGACTAGCGAGACTAGTCGAGTTTTGCTGCGCCGTGCAGTGTTTTTTGGGAGGCGAGCCACGTGACGGACGCGACCGACCCGCGCCGGGCCCGGCTGTACGAGGAGTTGTCGACGGAGTCGCGGCGCTACCACGCGGCGTACGTGCTGTTCAACCAGGCCGTCGCCGACCACCTCGGCCTGCACCCCACCGATGTGCAGGCCCTGAGCCTGCTGACGATCGAGCCCGAGCCGCTCACGGTCCGCCAGATCGCCGACCTGACCGGCCTCACCACGGGCTCGGCCACCCGGCTGGTGGACCGGCTCGAACGCGGCGGCTATGTGGCCCGTACGCCGGATGCGCGGGATCGCCGGCGGGTGCTGGTCACCCCGGTGCCGGAGCGCATCGCCCGCGTCACCGCGGTGTGGGACGAGCTCGGCCGTACCTGGCAGACCCTGCTCGACGACCACAGCGAGGACGAGCTGCGGGCGATCACCCGCCACATGCGCCGCGCGAACGAGCTGAGCCGCACCCAGATCCAGCGTCTGCGCGCCCTGCCGAAGCGGGACTGAGCCGGGGTCCAGACCGGCCGCTTCCGGGAACCCCCGCTCAGCCGGCCGGCGTCTCGGCCGTCTCCGGTGTCTCCGGTGTCTCCGGTGGTGGTGTCGGTGCGCCCGGCAGGCGTACGGTCGCCACCGTGCCGCCGCCCTCCGCGCGGGACAGGGTGACCTCGCCGCCCGCCTGCCGGACCGTGCGGGCCACGATGGACAGACCGAGGCCGGAGCCGGGGAGGGCGCGGGCACTGGGGGAGCGCCAGAAGCGGTCGAAGACGTGCGGGAGTTCGTGCTCCGGGACGCCGGGGCCGTGGTCGCGGACGGTCAGGACGCCGTTGCTCAGCTGTACCTCGACCGTGCCGCCCTCGGGGCTGAACTTCACCGCGTTGTCGAGGACGTTGACGACCGCCCGCTCCAGCGCGGAGGGCTCCGCCCGGACGTACCAGGGTTTCAGGTCCGACGTGATCGTCAGCTCCGGACCGCGCAGGCGGGCGCGGCGCAGCGCCGCCTCGACCGTGTCCTCGAACGACACCACCTGGACCCGCTCACCGTGCTGCCCCTCCGAGCGGGACAGCTCCTGCAGGTCGCCGATCAGCGTGGCCAGTTCGGTCATCTGCGCCTTCACCGAGGCGAGCAGCGCCTTGCGGTCCTCCGGCGGGAGTGGACGGCCCGTCTCCTCGCTGCGGGTGAGGAGTTCGATGTTCGTGCGCAACGACGTCAGGGGCGTACGGAGTTCATGGCCGGCGTCGGCGATCAGCTGCTGCTGGAGATCGCGGGAGCTGGCCAGGGAGGCGGTCATGGAGTTGAAGGACCGGGAGAGCCGGGCGATCTCGTCCTCGCTGTCGTCCTCCACGGGGATGCGGATGGTCAGGTCTTCTGTCCGGGCCACGTGCTCCACGGCCTCCGTGAGCTTGTCGACCGGACGCAGGCCGGCCCGGGCGACGGCCAGGCCGGCGGCGCCGGCGCCGACGACTCCTATGCCGGAGACGAGGAGGAGGATGAGGGCGAGGTCGTTGAGGGTGTCCTGGGTGGTCTTGAGAGGTGAGGCCACCAGCAGGGCGGTGTTCGGATACAGCTGGGGCGGGGTGGCCACGCCCTCGTTGACCACCAAGGGCATGGTCAGCACGCGAACGGCGTCTCCGTTGCTGTCCGTCCCGTTGCGGAGGAGGCCCTTGCGGCTGTCCACCGTTCTCGCCACCTCCTGGTCGCTGGAGACGGTCTTCACGGCGCCCGCGGAGTTCGAGAAGACGCAGGCGGTGCCGTCCGCCTTGACCAGCTCGAAGTAGTAGTTGCCGCGCGCCCGGAACCCGAAGGCCGACTCCGACGGGGCGTGGGGGCAGGTGGACAGCAGCGTGGTGACGTCGTCCGCCATCTGGGGCCCATGGGTCGCCTTCTGCAGGTCGGTGTCGACCTGGTCGTACAGCTTCCCCTGCACGATGAACCAGCACGTCACCGACACCGCCGCCACCGCGAACGCCACCGCCGCCGCGACCAGCATCGCCAGCCGGGCCCTGATCGGGAGGGCGTGGTAACGCCGTACGAGCCTGCTCACTCCGCGCCGCCCTGCCGCAGGACGTACCCCACGCCCCGCACCGTGTGCACGAGGCGTGGCTCGCCGCCGGCCTCGGTCTTGCGGCGCAGGTACATGACGTAGACGTCGAGGGAGTTGGAGGAGGGCTCGAAGTCGAAGCCCCAGACCGCCTTCAGGATCTGCTCGCGGGTGAGGACCTGGCGCGGGTGCGCCATGAACATCTCCAGGAGGGTGAACTCCGTGCGGGTCAGTTCCACCTGCCGGCCGCCGCGGGTCACCTCACGGGTCGCGAGGTCCATGCGCAGATCGCCGAAGGTCAGCGCCTCGTCCTCCTGGGCCTCGGCCGACACCGCGACCGCGTACGAGCTGCGGCGCAGGAGGGCGCGGATACGGGCGAAGAGTTCGTCCAGCTCGAAGGGTTTGACCAGGTAGTCGTCGGCGCCGGCGTCGAGGCCGGTCACCCGGTCGCCGACGGTGTCGCGGGCCGTGAGCATGAGGATCGGGGTGGTGTCGCCCGCCCCGCGGATGCGGCGGGCCGCGGTCAGGCCGTCCATGCGCGGCATCTGGATGTCCAGGACGACCAGGTCGGGCTTGTAGGCGGTCGCCTTCTCGAGCGCGTCCGCGCCGTCGACCGCCACCTCCGTGTCGTACCCGTCGAAGGCGAGGCTGCGCTGGAGCGCTTCGCGTACGGCCGGCTCGTCGTCGACGATCAGGATGCGCTGGGGGTCACGGTCGCCTTCGGCGGGGCTCATGGCTCGCGGTTCCTCGGGGTGCGGTGGTTGGGCTGGCGGGGGTGTCTGTCTCTCGGCTGCGTCTCGGCTGCGTCGCGGCTGCTTCTCAGCCTGCCACGACGGGCGGGCC
Organism: Streptomyces sp. NPDC001093; assembly: GCF_040298985.1. Taxonomy (NCBI): domain Bacteria; kingdom Bacillati; phylum Actinomycetota; class Actinomycetes; order Kitasatosporales; family Streptomycetaceae; genus Streptomyces; species Streptomyces sp. NPDC001093. The sequence goes on from NZ_JBEPBF010000081.1 coordinate 39,557, forward strand.
GGAAGGCAGATCCGCCGACGGTCGGCCCGGCCGCCCGGAGCGCCTTGGGAGGCGCTCCGGGCTCGGCCCCGGAGGGGTCAGCCCCGCCCCGGGAGGTCAGTCCCACCCGGCGGGGTCAGGCCCGACCCGGAGGGGTCAGTCCCACCCGGGGTCAGGCCCGACCCGGAGGGGTCAGTCCCACCCGGGGTCAGGCCCGACCCGGAGGGGTCAGCCCCAACCCGGGAGGTCAGGCCCAACCCACAGGGGTCAGGCCCAACCCACAGGGGTCAAGCCCAACCCCGGCCGTCAGGCCCGTACCGCGGTGAGCCGGTTCAGTGGGACCTTGCGGCGGTGGGTGCGGACGGGGGCGGTGCGCAGGCCCATCAGTTCGGGGACCGGTGTGACGACCACCTCGGGTGCGCGGGGCGCCGGCTCGGGCTTGCGGGGTGCCGGGATGGGCACGTGCAGGTCCTGGGACACCGTGAGGGCCAGGGCCAGGTCGGCGGGACCGTGGTCGGCGATCTGGTGCGAGACCTTGGTGATCATGACGTACTCCCTGCTGACTGGTGCTGTGCGGTGCGGACGGCCGGCTGCCTAGCTGTGGTTGCCCGCCCGCAGCTTGGCCAGGTCGGACTTGACGGTGTTGACGGGGATCGCGAAACCGAGGCCGATGCTGCCCGCGTCCGAGGACGACGAGGACTGCTGACTCGACGAGTACATCGCGGAGTTGATCCCGATGACGTTGCCGCTCGCGTCGATCAGCGCGCCGCCGGAGTTGCCGGGGTTGAGCGAGGCGTCCGTCTGGATCGCCTTGTACGTCGTCGTGGACGACCCCGTGTCGCCGTTGAACTGACGGCCGCCGAACTGGAACGGCCACTGTCCGTCGCCGCCCTGCCCCTGGCCCTGGTTCTCGTCGGTCGAGACGGTCACGTCACGGTTGAGCGCGGAGACGATGCCGCTGGTGACGGTGCCGGTCAGGCCCTCGGGGGAGCCGATCGCGACGACCGTGTCACCGACCTGGACGCCGGAGGAGTTGCCGAGGGAGGCGCGCTTCAGACCCGACGCGCCGCGCAGCTTGATCAGCGCGAGGTCCTTGGAGCTGTCGGTGCCGACGACATCGGCGGTGTAGCTCCTGCCGTCGCTCGTGCGCACCTTGATCGACTGCGCGCCGGCGATGACGTGGTTGTTGGTGACGATCTCGCCGTTCGACGTGATGACCACGCCGGAGCCGGTGGAGGAGCCGTTGCCGAGGCTCGCGTTTATCTCGACCACGCTCGGGCTGACCGCGGCGGCGATCGCGGCGACGTCACCCCTCTTGCCGGTCGGCACCACGTTCGTGGTCGTACCGGCGGAGGAGACCGTGTCCTTGCCGGTCAGCTCCTGGAAGCCGTACGCCGTGGCGCCGCCGACCGCCGCCGCCACGATCGCGACGGCCGCGAGGAGGGCGACCGGACCCCGGTTGCGCCTCTTCTCCCGCTCGGGTGCCACTGCCGTCACCGGCTCGTACGGCGGCGGGGGCGGCCACTCGGGGTTCACGGGAGCGGAGTAGCTGCTGCTGGGCTGCTGGGGGTGGGACCCCTGGCTCTCGGTCATGACTAGAAGCCTCCCCTGTCACCATGAGAGCTTCCTGAGTGCTCGCTGAGAAGCCCGGCAGAACCTCGTTTGCCGGATATAAAGACCCCTTCGGTGAGGCTCAGGCCCTCAGGTCCCACAACCGCAGCTCGTCCGTACCACCAGCCGGGACGGGAACGTCTTCAGCCGCTCGCGCCGCGACCCCGCCACCCGCAGCCCGTCGTCCAGCACCAGGTCGACCGCCGACCGGGCCATCGCCGAGCGGTCGGAGGCGACCGTGGTCAGCGGCGGGTCGGCCAGCGCGGCCTCCTTGATGTCGTCGAAGCCGGCCACCGCCAGCTTGCCGGGCACGTCGATGCGCAGCTCGCGTGCGGCCCGCAGCAGGCCGATCGCCTGGTCGTCGGTGGAGCAGAAGATCGCCGGCGGCCGGTCGGGGCCGGAGAGGATGTCCAGGGCGACCTGGTAGGCGTCGTAGCGGTTGTACGGCGCCTCGAACAGCCGGCCCTCGGTGGACAGGCCCGCCTCGTCCATGGCCCGCTTCCAGCCCTCGACGTGGTCGGAGACCGGGTCGCCGACGGCCGGGGTCTGGGCCGTGCCGCCCATACAGGCGACGTACTCGTAGCCGTGCTCCAACAGGTGGCGTACGGCGAGCTGGGCGCCGCCGAGGTCGTCCGTGACCACGGCGACGTCGTCGATGGCCTCGGGGCGCTCGTGCAGCAGCACCACCCGGGCGTCCCAGGCGTCGATCTCGGCGGCGGCGAGGTCGTTCAGCGCGTGGGAGACGAGGATCAGGCCCGAGACGCGCATGCCGAGGAAGGCGCGCAGATAGTGGACCTCGCGTTCACCGATGTAGTCGGTGTTGCCGACCAGGACCATCTTTCCGCGCTCGGAGGCGGCCTGCTCGACCGCGTGCGCCATCTCGCCGAAGAAGGGCTGGCGGGCGTCCGGGATGATCAGGCCTATGAGATCCGTGCGCCGGGACGCCATCGCCTGGGCGACCCGGTCGGGGCGGTACCCCAGTTCCTTGATCGCAGCGAGGACACGCTCGCGCGTGGCCGGGGCGACCGGCCGGGGTCCGTTGTTGATGACATAACTGACGACGGCGGTGGAGGTTCCAGCCAGCCGTGCCACGTCATCCCGAGTCACCTTGGCCACGCGCGGAGTCTACGCGGATTGACCCGTTCTGGGCAGGGCGTATCGGTGCTTGGATGTGCGGAAGCAATGCCCCGGCCGGGCGGCCGTCACACCTGCCCGGCTGGAACCCGTCGGTAACTTCCCGGGAACTAGGCGTCCGCGTGGACCTCGGAGCCGTCACGGACGGCGGACGCATCCGCATCCTCCGCCTTTGCCCGCTCCGCCCCGGCCTTGGCCTCCTGGCCGGCCCGGTCGGTCTTGTCGGCCTTCTCGGGCGTAACGAATCGATAACCGACGTTCCGGACGGTGCCGATCAGCGACTCGTGCTCCGGGCCGAGCTTGGCGCGCAGCCGCCGTACGTGGACGTCGACCGTCCGGGTGCCGCCGAAGTAGTCGTAGCCCCACACCTCCTGCAGCAGCTGGGCGCGGGTGAAGACCCGGCCCGGGTGCTGGGCGAGGTACTTCAGCAGCTCGAACTCCTTGAAGGTCAGGTCCAGGACCCGGCCCTTGAGCTTGGCGGAGTAGGTGGCCTCGTCCACGGACAGGTCGCCGTTGCGGATCTCCATGGGGGAGTCGTCGTTGACGATCTGCTGGCGGCCCATGGCCAGCCGCAGCCGGGCCTCGACCTCGGCCGGGCCCGCGGTGTCCAGCAGCACGTCGTCGATGCCCCAGTCGGCGGTGACGGCGGCGAGGCCGCCCTCGGTGACGACGAGGATCAGCGGACAACCCGGACCGGTGGAGCGCAGCAGCTGGCACAGGCTGCGCACCTGGGGCAGGTCGCGGCGGCCGTCGACGAGGATGACGTCGGCGCCCGGGGTGTCGACCAGGGCGGGGCCTTCCGCCGGGGCCACCCGCACGTTGTGCAGGAGCAGGCCGAGGGCGGGCAGCACCTCCGTCGAGGGCTGGAGGGCGTTGGTCAGGAGCAGCAGAGAACTCATATGTCTGGTTCCTCCTCGGTCCCTGCGCGGCTGTGCGGACGGGCACTGCTCTGCGATCCCGAAGGCCCCGTACACCGTGGTCCCTCCCCGGCGCCTTCACCTGGGGTTTCCCACTTCGTATACAACGCTTCCGAAAGCACAAAAGGACCCGGGGGCTGCGCTGCCCGAGTCCTCATGCCCAGCAGAATAGCCCACATGAGGAACCGTTCGGCAGGTCAAGTGGCGCATTCCACCGTTCGTCCGAATCGCGAGACGCGCAGACGGGCGCCTATCCGGACGTTTCTGTGCACCGCCGACGGAATTCCGATCGATTCCGTATACGATCCCGGCGCCGTTGTATACGAAACCTCCGGATCCGATCCGGATGCCCGCCGTTCGCCTGCCCGTGACCTGGTGTTCGTCGTCGCCCACGGGTTCACGGGGGACGCGGACCGGCCGCATGTGCGACGGGTGGCGGGCGTGCTGCGCGGTTACGGGGCGGTCGTCACCTTCTCCTTCCGTGGCCACGGGCGCTCCGGCGGCCGGTCCACGGTCGGCGACAGGGAGGTCCTGGACCTCGCCGCGGCCGTCGAGTGGGCCCGCGGCCTCGGGCACGCGCGCGTGGCGACCGTCGGCTTCTCCATGGGCGGCTCGGTGGTCCTGCGGCACGCCGCCCTGAACCCCGGCACGCTCGGCGCGGTGGTCTCGGTCAGCGCCCCGGCCCGCTGGTACTACCGGGGCACGGCCCCCATGCGCCGCCTGCACTGGCTGGTCACCCGCCCCGAGGGCCGCCTGGTCGGCCGCTACGGCCTGCGCACCCGCATCCACCACCGCGACTGGGACCCGGTCCCGCTCTCCCCGACGGAAGCCGTCCCGGCGATCGCCCCCACGCCCCTGCTGATCGTGCACGGCGACCGCGACGGCTACTTCCCCCTCGACCACCCCCGGATGCTCGCCGAGGCGGCCGGTGACCACGGCGAACTCTGGGTGGAGGCGGGCATGGGCCACGCCGAGCACGCGGCGGGCGACGCACTGCTGCACCGGATCGGGGAATGGGCGGCCGCCAGGGCGGGCTAGCCTGACAGCACTCTTGATTTCTTTCTTGCCGTCGATAGAGGAAACAGATGCCCAAGGTCACGGTGCGCTATTGGGCCGCCGCCAAGGCCGCGGCCGGTGTCGCCGAGGAGCCGTACGACGCGGAGACGCTCACCGACGCGCTGGCCGCCGTGCGTGCGCGACACCCCGGTGAACTCACGCGCGTGCTGCGGCGATGTTCCTTCATCGTCGACGGTGACCCCGTCGGGACCCGCGCGCATGAGACGGTACGGCTGGCCGAGGGCGGCACGGTCGAGGTGCTCCCGCCGTTCGCAGGAGGGTGAGATGAGCGACCAGCCGTATCAGGGCCACGGGCCCCACGAGGGCTATGAGGGCTACGAGGGCTACGACCCCTATCAGCAGCAGTGGCCCCAGCAGGACCCGTACGCCGGGTACGGGCAGCAGCCCGGCCACGACCCCCAGCACACCCAGCAGTGGCAGGGGCAGACCTGGGACTCGCAGACGCACGCGTCGCTGCAGATGCCCGCGCAGGCGGCGCAGGCGGCCCAGGCCGCGTATCCGCCGCAGCAGACGTACGAGGGGCAGTACCAGCAGCAGTACGCGGCCGCTCCGCAACCGGAGCCGCACGCCGCACCCGCGCCCGCGCCCGCCCACGCCCCGGAAGCCGGAGCCGGGTCCGCGTCGGAGTCCGAGCCGGACTACGGCCCCGCCACCGTCGCCGGGAACGCCCGGATCACGGATGCCCAGCGAGCGCGTCTGGAGGGCCGTTCGCCGATCATCGAGCCCGGTATGCAGCCGGCGCTGCTGACCGCGCTGCTCGGCCTGCTGCTGGCCGCGACGGCGCCGGTCGCCTCGTACGCGCTCCTCGTGCCGCTCGTGGTGCTCCAGGGTGTGACGGCGGCGGGCTGGTTCCGGCTGAACGGCATGTGGCCGGCCCGGCAGGGCATCGCGCTGGCCTTCCTGGGCGGGTTGACGGCCGACGTGGCGGTCCTGGCCGCCGGCCGCGACCACGCCCCCGCGGCCATCCTCGGCCCGCTCGGCGTCTGGGTCCTGCTGGCCCTGGTCCTGCAGCTGCGCTCGCACGCCTCGCCGGACGAGCGGATGTACGGCCTGATGGCGACGGTCGTCTCGTCGGCCCTGTCGGTGCTGGCCACCGGGTACCTGGGCGCCGACGCGCACGCGGTGTCCGTGGGCGCCGCGGCGGTGGCCGTGGCGGTCCTGGCCCGTGCCCTGCCGCTGCCGACCGCGGCCTCGGCCGTGGTGTCGCTGCTGGCGGCGGCGGGTGCGGGGATCGCCGTGGGCGGGATGACCGGGCTGGGCGCGAAGGGCGCGCTGCTCGGCGCGGCCGCGGGCGCGTGCGCGCTGATCGGTCACCGCGTGGCCAGTTACGACTACCCGTCCCGGTTCGTGCACTTCACGGCCGGCGTGGCGTTGCCGCTGTCGGCGGCGGCGCCGGTGGTGTGGGTGCTGGGGCGGGCGCTCGGTTAGAGCTGTTCTCACGACGGACAAGCCGGAGCCCCGGCCCGATTCCGGCGGGCCGGGGCTCCATTCCTGCAAGGGGTTGTGGGTTACCGGCCGCCGCCGTCGCCGCCCCAGCCGCCGTCGCCGCCGCCCCAGCCGCCGTCGCCGCCGCCCCAGCCGCCGTCGCCGCCGC